>CAZVXR010000269.1:0-6675 GCA_964630865.1 uncultured Pirellulales bacterium
TGCTGGAAGCCATACGACGTATACAACATGCGGTCAGCGGCAGATCGTCTTCCGTTGATTGATTCTTCGGCGACTTCCGTATATTATAGGACGGCGCCTGCAGCGACAACGTTTTTTCTTATCGGCAGGTTAAATCGATCCGTCTTTTGTATTGATTTAGTTATCCGCAACAACTCGTTCAACCTGAGTTAATATTTGCCCGCCCCTCTACTCCAATAGGATTTATTATCGGTACTAACTACCCTTGGGCTGGCACTTGTTTTGGCCTTGCCTTATGGCAAACTGCTGTGTTTACTGAAATTCATCCATTTTAAGACAACTGTTCTGTTATCTACCAGGAAATTTCCTCCGATACCTCTCTTAAGCCCAAGTTTGGGCATATTGTCTTAGATAAAATGGCAATGTGGTATCCAGAAACAAAATTGTAATACTAATTCTGTTTGAGGAAAAATAATATGAGTACTCTGGTGGAACAAGAACGGAATACTGGCACGCTTGAAGGTAAATATCTGACCTTTGCTCTGGGTCAGGAAGAGTATGGTATCGGCATCCTAAAAGTGCGTGAAATCATCGGATATGTCCCGATTACCCCGATGCCGAAGTCTCCGGACTATGTCAAAGGACTTGTGAACTTACGCGGTCAGGTTATCCCCGTACTGGACTTGCGTCTGCGGTTTGAAATGCCTGCGGCAGAAGTAACCGAGCAGACTTGTATCATCGTTGTCGAAGTTTGCTTAGAAAAACGGCTGCACCATATCGGCCTGATCGTAGACCGCGTCCAGGAAGTCCTGTATATCCAGAATAAGGACATTGATTTGGCCCCACAGTTTGGCAATGCCGTACACACCGACTTTATCCTCGGTATCGGCAAGGCCGGAACAAACATTAAAATCCTGCTGGATATCGACCGTATCGTCCAATCCAACACAGCAGCAGAATTAACCGGAACACCCAGCCTTTAGCACTATCAGATTAAGGAGAAATAGTATGGCAAAGACACTAATGATCATAGATGATTCAGCCACCATGCGGAAAATCATCATGAAAACCGTCCGTATGTCCGGATTGGAATTTGAGCGTACCGAAGAAGCGGGCAATGGCGCCGAAGCGATTCAGAAACTCCAGGCGTCGTCGGTGGATATTGTTCTGTGCGATATCAATATGCCTGAGATGAACGGCATCGAGTTTGTCAAGCAGGCCCGACAATTGGATTGCATCAAGAATACCAAAATTATTATGGTTTCCACAGAAAGCGCTCAGGACTTGATCGACAATTTGATGTCCAGCGGCGCCAACGGGTTTATTACGAAACCCTTTACACCGGAACGTTTTCAGGAAAAACTGGCACCTTTTATGAATTAACCAAACAACATTAACTGGAACTTAGGGATTATGTAGGAGATAACGTATGATTGAGCAACTAATGGTAGATCAAACCATACTTGATGCGGCTCGTGAAGTATTTGAAACCATGATTTTCATGGACATCGAAGTTTCGCCTGACAGTAATCCAACAATAGAAGGGACTACCCTATTAGGATCGATTACGTTTCGCGGGGCACTGGATGGATGCCTGACAATCTGTCTGTCTGAAGCGGCGGCACGCAGCATAGCCGCTAACATGCTCGGCGTCGACAATGAAGGAGAGATTGATGAGGTAGCTATCGCCGACGCAATTGGCGAAGTTACAAACATGACAATGGGCAGCATCAAACATCGAATTCAGAATGTTTATCCTGACATTCAGGTTTCTATTCCGACGGTCATCGCCGGAAAACAGCTGTATCCCAAGCCCGGACCGGACTTTAACCGGGGTATGGTCGCCGCAACACTTAACGAAAAATATCTGATAACCCTGACTTTGTTTTTCAAGCAAACCAATCTTTCTTAGCCGACTATGACTACGACTCAGGCACAATTTGACACCCTACTGGAAAAGCTGACACAGCAGGCTTTTGGCGCTTTTTGTGACGACATCGCCGGAATGTTTGATTGTTCGATGCAAACTCTTGAATCCAAAACACTGCGAGGCCCTCTAAGTCAGCTGCAAAAAGATTACAATCGCATTACATCCATTAACACCATCGAAGCAAAAGGCGTTTTAGATGGACAAATTGCAATATGGTTTGATCATGCCGCTATTTTTATTTTATCCGGCGTTGTTGTGATGCTGCCGGAAAAGCGGATCCTTGAAAATGTCAAATCCGGCGGAATAAAAGAGGCCCAGTCGCTCAATGACGCGATTAAGGAATTGGGTAATCTGATGGCGGGATCCTGGGACAGGGTTTTTCGAGATGGTTTAAGCAACCACAAACATCTCAAACAGGGCACCGTGTTCATTGGACAACCCTGGAAAGATTCCAAAGAAGCTCTTGGGATGGATTTGAGTACCGAATGCATGGTCGTAACCGCCAAAATTAAAGTCAGTTCTTTTGAGCCGGTTCTTTGTGCGGCGGTTTATCCGGTCCAATTACTGGAACCCAAACCGGAACCTCTGCCGCAGCCTGAACCTGTCGCCGAAAAACCTGCCGTAGCGGAAGCGAAGGCAGCCGTGATCAGCAAAACTGAGATCATCGAACAGCCAGCCCAACCCGGCCCGACATCTAAACCCATTGAACCATTAAACCGTCCAACCCCGCCCGCAAGCAAAGAACCTATCGCCGAACCTATCCCTGCAGCGAAAGCAAATGCGGCCGAAATCAGCAAGGTTGAGACAATCGAACAGCCGGCCCAGTCCAGTCCGATATCCAAAGCTATTGAGCAATTGATCCATCCAACGCCGCAGATCGTCAGCCAATCCGACTATTCCACACCGCGCCATTTTAGTCCATTCGATTTAAATTGTCCGGTAGGGGCTTTGATTAACACGGAAGCAGTCTGGATTGATCCGGACGACAGCATCCAAAAAGCGATTCTGCTCATGCAGCAGCATAATACAGGCTATCTGCTGGCGGGTACCAATCGGCAACTGGATGGCATTTTGTCGCGTTCGGATGTTGCTTCGGCAATCAGTCCCTTTACAAAATCCGTATTCTCGAATTATCGCAGACCGCTTGACGATGCCACATTCCAGATTCGCGTCAAGTGGTTCATCAGCCGTCCCGTTCGGGCGGTAACATCGGAAACACCTGTCTGGGCCGCAATCGATATTATGTGCAAATACGCCGTACGCAGCCTGATCGTTTTAGATCCGCAGCAGAACGTCGCTGGGCTAATTACCGCTTTTGGTATTTTAAAGAAACTTATTTCCACAGACGGTTCGGTATTGACCGGTGCAATCAGTCAATTGCCGCCCTTTCTGATGGAATTAAAATCGGAACCTCAGCCCGCCGCCCAATAATGGGTTCGGGAATGACATGGAACGGACGTCTTCATGAGTGACAATAAATCGTTATTGAGCGACTTAGTCGAACAGACCGCAGCGAAGGTGATGATGCTCGATCCGGCAGATCAGGCTGTCGAAATGGAGCAATGTCAGGCGCTGTTTGATCAGATTAAAACCGCCGCTCAAAACCTTGCAGGCGGTCCCGAATCTATTCTCGGCCAAATGCAGCAGGTCAGCGAAGACGCCGCCAAAACTCTCACCTCTATTTTGACTCAACAGACCCAGGACGCATCTGGATGCCTTAGCCGATTAAACGCGATGGTCGGCGACTTGCAGACCCTCTTGCAGCAAATCGATAAAGTAACCGCTGACACGGCACCGGCATCGGATGGCGGGGCGGAAACCTTCGTCGAAGATGATTTTCCGTTGATTATCGATTTTATCGCTGAATCGCGCGAACATCTGGAAAATGCGGAAGCATCCCTGCTGGACATCGAACGAAACCCCGAAGACGAGGACAGTCTCAACCGCATCTTCCGGGCATTTCATACTGTAAAGGGAACCGCCGGGTTTCTGAATCTCAAAGACATCAATAAGCTGGCTCATGCGGCGGAAAATCTGCTGGATATGGCGCGAAAAGGTCAACTCCGGCTGACCGGCGAAAACAGCGATGCTGCGCTGGCCTCCGTCGATATGCTCAAAAGAATGCTGGATACGCTGGAAGCGGTCGTCAGCCAGAATGAAGCATACCAGGTCCCGGCGGAACTGGGGCTTTTGCTGCAAACGCTGGAAAACCGCACTGCGAATCTTTTCGCAGCCAAACCGCTGACGGTTCTGCCGACAGCTCCCCTGCAAATCGAGCCCCCCCCCGCAAAAAGAATCGAAACGCCAATCCCGACAGAAACATCGATTTCGATGACGATGACGTTTACGGAAGAAGATCTTTCGCTGATTACCGACTTTATCAATGAATCCAAAGAACATCTCGAAACGGCTGAGGCGGGTTTGCTGGAACTGGAGAACAATCCCGAAAACGCCGAAACCCTGAATCGGATTTTCCGTTCGTTTCATACCATAAAAGGAATGTCTGGTTTTCTAAATTTGACGGATGCCAATAAACTGGCTCACGCAGCGGAAAATCTGCTGGATATGGCGCGAAAGGGACAATTGAAATTAGTCGGCGCGTACAGCGATGCAACCTTTGCCTCGCTGGATATGCTTAAGACCATGCTCGCCGCGATGGAAAAAGCCAGCAGCGAAAACATCCCCTATCAAACGCCGGATCATGTGGATTCACTGATCAGCCGACTGCACAACTGTGCCGATGGGACCATCGCCGTTGAAAAACCAGAGGCAAAAGCGGTCCTGGTACAGACTCAACCCGAACCGCTCAAGGAAACCGAAGACCATAAATTAGACGGCTTGCTCAATCAGGAAAAAGAGTCTCCCTCGTCGGCATCCTCAAACGCCAAAACGACCGAGGAAAAGATTAAAGTCAGCACAACCCGACTGGATGATCTGATCAATATGACCGGCGAATTGGCTGTAGCCCAATTGATGATCTCTGAGGAAGTCGGCAATAACTGCAGCACGGACAGCGCCCTGTATCGCAAAGTCTCCCATCAAAATAAAATCGTTCGTCAGCTCCAGGAGCTTTCGATGTCGATGCGAATGGTAACCGTTCAGGGCGTATTTCAGAAAATGACAAGGCTGGTTCGCGATCTATCGCGTAAAGCCGGAAAATCGATTGATTTTGTCAGCAGCGGCGAAGAAACCGAACTGGATCGCACCATCGTCGATAAAATTACCGACCCGCTGATCCACATGATGCGCAATTCCGTCGATCATGGCGTTGAAACCACCGAAGAACGCAAGGCCAAGGGCAAAACTCCCGTCGGCCACGTTACCCTTCGCGCTTACCATCTGGCCGGGTCTATCATCATTGAAATAACCGACGATGGACGGGGGTTAAATCGCGAAAAGATTCTGAAAAAAGCCGTCGAACGCGGACTGCTTGCGAAAGGGCAGGAACCTTCAGATGATGAAATCTATAAAATGATTTTTATGCCGGGCTTTTCCACCGCCGAAAAAGTAACCGATGTTTCCGGACGCGGAGTTGGAATGGACGTCGTGCGTAAAAATATCGAATCCATCGGCGGAAAAATCGACATCCGGACGACACTGGATAAAGGAACCACGTTTATGCTGCGTCTGCCGCTGACGCTGGCTATTATTGACGGCCAGATTGTTACGCTCGGACAACAGCGGTATATTATTCCAATCAATTGCATTGTCCACAGCATCCGGCCGACCCAGGAACAGATTTCGACGATTTACAACCGCATACAAATGGTGAAAATTCGTGAAGACCTGATTCCGCTGGTTCCACTGCATCGGATATTTAACGCCAGCAATGCCAAAAAAGATCCAACGCAAGGTCTTCTGGTGGTCGTCGAAGAAGGATCCCGCAAGGCCTGCCTGCAAGTGGACGAACTGCTTGGCCAGCAGCAAGTTGTCATCAAGAGCATCAGCGGACTGGGTCATATCAAAGGCGTTTCCGGAGGCGCCGTGATGGGCGATGGACAAGTCAGCCTGATCCTTGACATACCGGGACTAATCGAATTAGCTCAAATGAAAGTACTCTAATGATAGGACTGGACATATTACAAGATAATCTCGTCCTGACCGATCAGGAGTTCGAAGAAATCGCCGAAATGGTCTATCGCCATTGCGGAATTGACCTGCACGACGGCAAGAAAGAACTGGTCCGGTCGCGTCTGGCCAAATTGGTACGAAAATATAATATAGCGACTTTTCGGGAGTACTGCAGCTATGTTTTGTCTGACTCCTCGGGCAACGCAATGACTGAACTAACCGATGCCATCAGCACCAATTTGACATCGTTTTTTCGCGAATCGCAACACTTTGATTTCCTGACCAAGATGCTGATTCCAGAATTAATAACTCGAAAAAATGGGAAGCCGTCGAAAATCCGCTGCTGGAGCGCCGGCTGCTCTACCGGCGAAGAACCTTATTCCATCGCAATCACACTTCTGGAATCGCTCCGCCAAGATTCCCGATGGGACATCAAAATTCTGGCTACGGATATTTCCAGTCGTGTACTGCAACGCGCTGCCCAGGGAATTTATGATGACGAACGGGTTGCTCCGGTACCACCGGCAATCAAGAGCCGTTACCTAACCCCGCTTCGCCAGAATGGTCAGAGTTTATATCAGGTCAGTCCGACGCTGCAAAAAAATATTGTATTTAAATACCTGAATCTCATGGAATCGTGGCCGTTTCATGGGCCTCTTGATTTTATCTTCTGCCGAAATGTAATGATCTATTTC
>CAZVXR010000270.1:0-21819 GCA_964630865.1 uncultured Pirellulales bacterium
TAGCAGCCGCAGCCGCAGCCTGAGGCGACCCCAGTTCCACCACAGCCGACCAAGGAAGAATCAAAATAAACGGATTATAAAAGATTTAAACCAAAGCCGTTGGGACATTGTTCCCGACGGCTTTTTTTTCGTCATTCAATCCCGACAAGCTCTTTTGGTATAGACCGCAAGCGTTATCTCTGCTACAATACCTGCCATGTGGGAAATCAATCAGCCAAAACCGGTAAAACTCATCTGCGGCATTCTCGCTGCGGACGAACGCTGTCTCGAAGCGGCAAAAACAGCGTTTATTGAAGATTACGGCCAAGCCGACATCCTAAGCCCCGTTTATCCATTTGATATGACCGGCTATTACAAAGAGCAGGCCGGACCGGAAATTCTCCGCCAATTTGTCAGCATCGCCAAACCCATCGACCCGGGGCAAATAGCCACAATCAAACATCAAACCAACCGAATGGAACGGCAGCTTGCTGAGTCTTTGAATACGCCTTACCCCAGACCGGTCAATCTCGACCCCGGCTATATCGAGCCGAGCAAGCTGGTATTAGCCTCGACCAAAAACTTCGCCCACAGGGTCTATGTCGGCGATGGGATGTGGGCGGAAGTGACGCTCACTTATAACAAGGGACTCTGGCAGGTCTATCCCTATACGTTTCCCGACTTCAAAAGCGGACGATATAATGATTTTCTGTCGCAAGTGCGGGAAAAACTGGTTGCTCAGTTCCGCAACGGTAATTGAAAATCGAAAATTGAAAATTGACAATTTCCGGATTCTCCTGTCAAATAACCTGTGGTGTGCAATTTGAAAGGAATCGACTATTTCGCATTTATTATTGCTATCGTTACTGTTGCCCATGGGGGCATTTGTCGTTGCAGCGGCGCTGACCGCGCTGGTACGAAACTGGGCCATACGTATCGACTTCTGCGCCCACCCGCGACAGGATCGCTATCACCGCACCGCCATCGCTCTCGGCGGCGGAATCGCCATTTTCTGGACCATTGCCCTGTTTATCTTAGCCGGAATCGGCGGCGCCTGGCTGGCCGACAACGGCAAAATCTCTTGTCTGGACACAACCGTCAGCAATCACCTCGAAGGATTCTTCACTAAAATCCCGGAGTTGTGGGTTGTCCTGGCTTGTACCGCGGCATTGCACCTGCTGGGCTTGTGGGATGACATCCGGCGGCTGGGACCTTACTTCAAGCTGGCTGTACAATTTGCCGTCAGTATCGCCGCAGCGGTTTTCGCGGGCATTCGCGTCGAGATGTTCATCCAAAACCAATTTATCACAACCGCCCTTTCCGTCCTGTGGATCGTCGGAGTCATGAATATCTTTAACTTTCTCGACAATATGGACGGCTGCTCATCCGGCATGGCAATCATTGCCGTCGGCGTCCTGCTGACGGCCGCCATCGGCAGCGGACAGATTTTCATCACCGGCTTAGGACTCCTGTTTATCGGGGCGGTTCTGGGCTTTTGGATATTTAATTTTCCACCGGCCAAAATTTTTATGGGCGACTGCGGCTCGCTGGTTGTCGGCTTTTTTGTCGCGATGCTGTCGCTGAAAACCACCTACTACCACCAGACTGAACATGGCGGAGCATACACCGTTTTGATGCCGCTTTTGGCATTAGCCGTACCTCTGTACGATTTTATCAGCGTAACTTTCCTGCGGCTCAAACAAGGCAAAAGCCCTTTCGTCGGCGATACCCAGCACTTTTCCCACCGGCTTGGTAAACGGGGGTTATCCGACAAACAAGTGGCTTTGACGCTGTACCTGGCGACATTCTGCACCGGCCTTGGCGCTATCACCCTGCGCTACGTCAGCCCCACCGGAGCGATCCTGATTTTCATCCAAACACTGATGGTCCTGGGCATTGTGGCGATACTGGAAATGACAGGAAACAATGACTGATATTTTCCATTTTTGCAGTCCGCCGTATGTAAGCACCGCAATTAAGCTCTACCTGGCTCTGAGAATTGAATTTGAACGCAAAAAAATAAGCCACAGAGGACACAGAGAAACATAGAAAAAAATAATTATTTAACCCTCTGTGATCTCTGTGGCAAAAAATAAAATGGAAAATCGAAAATCGAAAATTGAAAATTCTTTCCGTTGGGTTGAAGGTTTTCTGCTCACGGTCGTCTTATGCGTTTCCGCTCTGCGGCTGACATTCATTGAGCTGCCGCAAAATGCGATGCAAAACCCCGCCCTGTGGACCACCGCCCGCGGCATCAGCCTGATTATATCATCCATTCTTTTTCTAACAGCTCTAATCGGACTGCTATTGCGCATCCATAAAATACGGCGCCAGTCCTCCTGCTGGATTGCTGGATTGGGCTTACTTTTGTTTGCCGCCGCGACAATTTTGGCAATTTTTCACGCCTCGGATAAACGCGCCGCCGAAACCGAATGTATCACACTAATCATCCCGGCGATTCTCGCGTTAATCGCATTCCACTGGATCGACTCGGCACGGCGGATAGATGTCGTACTGTGGGTCATCCTGTCGATAGGCTGCGCGGCGGTCTATACCAGCATCGATCAATCGATGGACAGCAATCAGCAGATTGTTGATGACTACCACAAAAACCCAACACAGCAGCTCCAATCCCTCGGCATCGAACCCAATAGCTTTGGCCACTTTCAATATGAACATCGACTCATGTCCAAAGACGTGCGCGGCTTCCTGACAACCAGTAACTCGACCGGCACATTTCTGCTGGCAGGAATTTTTATCGCCGCCGGATTGCTGACCGAGTCCCTGCGGCATCGAAAAAATGACGACGGCTTTGCCGCAAGATTCCTCGTTCAATTACTGATATTGCTCAGCCTGATTATCGGGTTGCTCATCGGCAAAAGCCGCGGGGCAATCGGAGCGGCACTGCTGGCCGCAGCGCTGTTCGCCCTGCTCATAGGTTGCGGGCGATGGTTATGGAAATACCGATGGGCGGTTCTGATTATCGCCGTAATTGCAGTTGCGGCAGGTTGCACGATAGCCATCCGCTACGGCCTCGAACACGGCAGATTACCCGGCCCCAATGCGATGTTTGTCCGCTGGCAGTACTGGGTCAGCTCCATCCAAATGGCCGCCGACTATCCCCTGCTCGGCGTCGGCGGAGGCAATTTCGCAACGCTTTATACCCAATACAAAATCCCCGCCGCCCCCGAAACCATCAAAGACCCGCACAATTTCATCCTGTCGCTGCTATGCCAGTTTGGTCCCGTCTCAGTAGTTGGCTTTCTGCTAATTATCGTTGCAATCCTGTGGCAGAGTTTGAAAAAGGTCTTCGACAATCAAACGGCTATGGCGTGTGGCACGGTCAAGCCTCAAGCTTGGCCGTGGGACAATCCCATCTGGCTTTCCAAAGACAAGATCATTCCGCTTGGCGTATTAGCGGGGGTTGTGTTTACGCTATTATATTTCCGTCCCATCGTCAGCGAAGGCGGCGTCCCGGGCGAAAATAGGGACATCCGCCAGTCCGTCTTTATTATTATGTATCTTATTCCAGTGTTTTTTTTCGTCTGCCCTTTCGGCCTTTTGTGGGCAACCTCGCAGCAGCCCTCACCCGACTGCCGCCGCGATGGACTAACAGTCGGCCTTATCTGCGGCATCATTGCCATCCTGATTCACAATCTGATCGATTTTGCCATTTTCGAACCAGGCATCTGGACAGCCTTTTGGCTGATGCTGGCAGTACTTCTTGCCGCTGCGCCGTCTGAACAGCAAGTCGCCAATTCAGGACTCCGCAGGTGGACTATCGCCGCCGCAATACCTATGGCAATTGGGATTCTGTTCTTTGCCCGCGCCTATCCACCAATCCAGGCCGGCTGCCAAATCCAAAACGGCCTGCGCGATTACGAACATCCAGAACGCTATTTCACCGCAGCATCAAAAACAGACCCCCTCGACCCTGCCCCTTATTTTATAGCCGCACAAAGCTATTGGTTTCGGTGTCAACTCGATTCGTCGCCGCAAAAAGCGGACACATTTTTTGATCAGGCCGTCGAATCGCTCCGTTTGGCCCAAAGTCGCGACCTGTCAAACTACCGTTACAACCAATTTTTGGCCGATATCCTTCTCGCCCAATCTGAAAGGAAGCCAGACAAAAAAACGGAACTGTTGAAAATGGCGTACCAGGCCGCCCTCGATGCTCAGCAACTCTACCCCGGATCCGACCAACTCGCCTACGACCTCGGACAAATCGCCGAAAAACTGGAACAACCCCAAAAAGCCGCTGAACATTATCTAAAATCCGTAGAAATAGAAGACCAATACCGAATCCAATTCACCCAGATGTATCCCAACATCCCCCTGTTCAGTCGACTGGGGCAAAAGCGTTATGTCTACGCAAAAGACTACATTCGCAAGCAGGCCAACACAAACAGTAGATAGTGGATAAACTAAGATGTTTTACCCCTAAAGCCAGCGGCTGTTTTCGCAACCTATTTTCTGGCTTGACTTTGTGTTTTTCATGGGTATAATAACTGCTTTATCGGGATTATATAAACCGAATAAAGGACTTAAGTTATGCTATTTATTGGATTTACGAGTCGTGAACACGCGTAGTGGTACAATTCGCTATGCCCGCGCATTTTTTTGCGCCTGCGACTATTTGTATAGAAATTGTCTTCAGGGATGCGGTACGAAGTACTCTGGAGCGGGAAAGGTCGGTATAATGGCTGGATAATCCGACAGCTTTTATAATCGTTCGTCCTGCCGACGGAGTTTTGTGTGCGGCGATGAAAAGTGGCAACCTGAAGGGTACCACTTTTTTTTATTGCCTAAACCGGCACGGCAGCGAAATGCCAACATTAAACGTGATGCCAGATCGAACTGGCAAGGTCGTCCAACTGAGTAAAGGAAAACGATACGATGAATCAGGAATTATTGCGAATTGTCGAAAATATCGCACGCGACAAAAACATCAGCAAGGAATCCATCTTTGCCGACCTTGAGAGCGCGATGATCTCCGCGGCGCGCAAGCATTTCGGCGCCAAAGAGGGCGAAATGGATGTTGTCGTGCGTATCGACCGCAGCACCGGCGAAATGGCAGCATGGAAAGACGGTGCCCAGATCGACATCCGCCAGTTAGGCCGCATTCCAGCCCAGACAGCAAAACAGGTCATGATTCAAAAACTCCGTCAGGACGAACGCGAAAGCATCTTTTCCGAATATACCCAGCGAAAAGGCGAAATCATCACAGGCATCGCCGGACGCTATGACGGCGGCGTGCTGGTGGTCAATCTAAACAGTCGTGTCGAAGCAATTATGCCTAAATCCGAGCAGATTTCCGGTGAAACCCACCATCCCGGCGACCGCCTCCGCTGCATGATTCTCGAAGTGCGCGACAACAATAACCAAATCAAGATCATCCTGTCCAGGACACATCCGGACTTTATCCGCCGATTGTTCGAACAGGAAGTACCGGAAGTAACCGAAAGCATTATTGAAATCAAAGGACTGGCCCGCGAGGCCGGCTATCGCACCAAAATCGCAGTCGAATCCACCGATGACAAAGTAGATCCCGTCGGAGCCTGCGTCGGTGTCCGCGGCAGCCGAATTCGCAATATCGTCGATGAACTCGGCGGTGAAAAAATAGACATCGTCAAATGGAGCGATTCATCCCAGGTACTGATTGCCAATGCTCTGATGCCGGCTAAAACCAGCGAAATCGCGATTTGCTTTGAACTGGGCAAAGCCACCGTCGTCGTTACCGAAGACCAGCTTAGTCTGGCAATCGGCAAGCACGGACAAAATGTCCGCCTGGCCGCTCGTCTAACCGGTTGGGATATCGATATCCTGACCCCCAATGAATACAACCGTGAAGTCGAACGGCTGGCGGCCTGCCTCAAAGAGGTACCGGGCGTGGATGATCGATTTGTCGATCAACTGCTGGCTTTGGGAATCATCTCGGTATTGGACCTGGAAGATGTCGGCAAAGATCCGTTAATTAACGAACTGGGCGTCGAAAAAACGCTGGCCGAACAAGTCCTTACCACCGCAGGCGAAGTGGCAAAAAAAGCCGCCGCCGAAAGTCTGGCGACCCAGGCATCGTCATTAATTAAAGAACAGCAAACAAAACGTTCTCACAGGTAACGGGTCGTTTCCCCGATTTACCGAATAGAAATGGATAAAGATTAGGAGATGCGGTTTGGCTAAGGCAGTAACACGCGTGTATCTATTGGCCAAGGAGCTGGGTGTGCCCAGCAAGGCTATTGTCGATAAATGTCTGGCCGAGGGGATCGAGATGAAGACCGGACACATGTCCCCTCTAACCGCCGGACAATCCGCAACGGTGCGCGAGTGGTTCAGCGAAGGAGCCCATTCCACCGCGGTCGAAACGGCAAATCCAATCGACCTGAAAAAAATCCGCATCAAGCGCAAAAAGGCAGAAGCGGCTCAGGAACCGCAGATGGCAATCGCCGAAACCGAGGCCCCGACGGATACGATCTCGGAAGCTCCAGCAGAAACCCCGGATACCGAGCAGGGCGTCCCCGAAAGCGATGCCTCTGTTGAAATCGCTCAGGAAACCGAGGACACGGCAGCCAACATTGAAACAATCCCCGATGCCGAACCGGAAACCCCCGAAGCTCCGGCTTTGCCCTATTACCCCGCTCCGGTAATGCATGTTCCGGTCGTACCGAAAAACATCCAACCGGCAGGCCCGATGCTCCACAAGCCAGCCCCTGTACAGCTTAGCGGCCCCAGCATTGTCCGTGTCGAAGCCGTCGAGGAAGACGCCCTGCGTCCTCCGCGAAGAGGCAAGCCAGTCCGCGAGAAAGACCGCAAGCCGGACGACCGCAAGTCCGCAGTTGCCCGACCAGCGCAAACCCCCATCAAGTCCGAACCCGGCGCTCCAGTTGCCGCTCCGGCTCCAGCCAAAGGCGGCAAAAAAACCGGCAAAGACAAAGGCAAACACAAAGGCGCTGCTTTCGATGAGGATTCCGGCAAAGGCGGTTCGAAGCGGGTGCGGTCGAAAGATATGGAAGAACGCAAGGCACGTCTGGCCGCAGCCAGTGGAGAAGCGTCCCGATTCCGACCGACGCGGCGAATTGAAAATAAATCCGAAGAAGGTCATGCTCAGGTCGAACGCCCTGATAAAGCCGCAATCTGCGAACCCATTCTCGTTAAAGACCTTGCCGTCGCGCTGCGCGTCAAAATCGGCGACATCGTCAGACGCCTGATGAAACAGGGCGTCATGGCCACCGCCAATCAGGCGATGTCAACCGACACCGCCGAACTGATTGCGCTGGAATTCGGCACAGAATTAGTCATCCAGAAAAAACAAACTATTCTTGAACAGATTCAGCAGCAGTTCCAGAATCGCGAACAAAAAAATCCCCAGAAACGTCCGCCAATTGTAACGATGCTCGGCCACGTCGACCACGGCAAAACCAGCCTGCTCGACCGCATCCGTCAGGCTGAAGTTGCCAAAGGCGAGGCCGGCGGCATCACCCAGCACATCGGCGCCTACCAGGCCGAACTGAACGGCAAAAAAATCACATTTCTGGATACGCCCGGCCACGAAGCCTTTACTGCCCTTCGCGCACGCGGAGCCAATATGACCGATATCGTCGTACTGGTTGTCGCTGCCGACGACGGTGTAATGCCCCAGACCATCGAAGCGATTCGCCATGCCAAAGCTGCCGGCGTGGAGATCATTGTCGCCTTAAACAAAATCGACCTGCCCGGAATGGACATCCACCGGGTCTATGGTCAATTGGCCGAATATGAACTAACCCCAACCGAATGGGGCGGCAATACCGAAATTGTCAAAACCAGTGCAACCACCGGCCAGGGCATCCCCGAACTGATCGAACACTTAGATTACATCGCCGAACTGAAAGATTACAAAGCCGACTCGACTCTCGATGCAACCGGCTGGGTTATCGAAGCCAAAATGACACAAAGTCAGGGCGCCGTTGCCACATTGCTGATTCAGGAAGGCAGCCTGGCCAAAGGCGACATCGTCGTTTGCGGCAGCGCAGCCGGACGCATCCGAACGCTCACCGACAGCCGTGGACGCGCAGCCAAAACCGCCGGTCCCGCGATGCCCGTTGAAATCTCCGGTCTCGATGAAGTCCCCCAGGCCGGCGACCGTTTCTACAAACTCAACGACATCAATCTGGCCAGTCAGGCAGCCGACCAAAACAAACACTTAGTCCGCGAAGAATCGCTGGCCAAACGCTCCCTGATTACGCTGGACAACCTCTTTAGTCAGATCGCAGCCGGCAATGTCAAGGAACTTAACTTGATTATCAAAGCCGACGTACAGGGATCTGTCGAAGTGCTTCAGACCTATCTATCCGAACTGAGTACCCCGGAAGTGCGAGTGAAAATCCTTCACGCCGCCGTCGGCGGTGTAACCGAAGGCGACGTGCTTTTGGCCGAAGCGTCCAGGGCGATTGTCATCGGCTTTAATTCCGTTCCCGACGAACACGTCCGACAGCTCGCCGACAGTCGCGGCGTCGATGTCCGGCTCTACAGCATCATTTACCGGATCACCGAAGACCTCAAAGCCGCGATGGTCGGCCTGCTCGACCCGGAATTCCAGGAAAAAGTCCTCGGTCGTCTCGTCGTCCGGCAGATATTCAAAGTCTCCAGCGTCGGAACAATCGCCGGATGCTATGTAACCAGCGGCGTTGTCAATCGCGATTCCAAATTGCGGCTGATTCGCAACAATATCGTCGTCAAGGACAAATGCTCCATCGAATCGCTCAAACACCTTAAGGACGATGCCAAAGAAGTCCGGATGGGATTCGAATGCGGCATCAAAATTGCCAATTTCGACGATATTAAAACCGATGACGTTCTCGAAGCCTTCGAAATCGTTCAGGTGGCAAGAAAATTATAAGGCTCTGCGAAAGTGTAGCTATGCCAAGTCGAAGAATAGAAAAAGTAGCCAGAGTCATTCGTGATTCTGTCAGCGAAACGATTCAGCTGCATCTGAA
Organism: uncultured Pirellulales bacterium; assembly: GCA_964630865.1. Taxonomy (GTDB): domain Bacteria; phylum Planctomycetota; class Phycisphaerae; order Sedimentisphaerales; family Anaerohalosphaeraceae; genus Anaeroglomus. The sequence goes on from CAZVXR010000270.1 coordinate 8,955, forward strand.
CGATCCCCGGATTTCGGGGCTAATCAGTGTCACGGAAGTCGATGTCGCTCCCGATATGAAAAACGCAACTGTCCGACTGAGCATCTTCGCCACCGATGAAAAATCCAAGCCAATGACCATGCAGGCCATCCTGCACGCTGCCGGAGTGTTTCAGCGGCATTTAGGACAGATATTAACCGGTCGGACGTGTCCCCGGCTGCACTTTGAGTTGGACACAAAAATGCAAAAAACGCTGCAGATACTGCAGCTTATCGACAAAGCGGCACAGGAATACAAGGAACACGACACGGATGACGACCCATGCAACGATGACCCCTCCAGCGACGATAACGTATTCGGAGACGGCAACGGAGCCGACCGAGCTAAACCCTGACACCCTTTCCGAGACAGGGACTATGAAAAACAGTAAAGAGTATGGAATAAAAATCGACAAGTTCTTCCGCGCCGCCAAAGCTGGCCAGAAAATCAAGCCCTTTGAGCTTGAAGACCCGATCGATGCGCTGCTGTTTGGCCTCATCGCCGAACACACCACCGAAAAACTGGCAAAAAAAGCGTTCAAAAGCATACAGACTCATTTCGTGGATTACAACGATCTGCGCGTCTGCAGGGCCGAAGAAATCCAGGAATTCCTCGAAGACCCGAGCGAAAAAGGCGAACTGATTGCGACAAATCTGACGCGGGTCTTGTCGAAAATATTCGATAAATACGACACCCTCAGCCTCAAAGGCATCGACGAGCAGGGCAAACGCCAGGCCAAAAAAGATATGGAAGACCTCAATGCAGCGACAAAGTTCGCCATCGAGTTTTCTTCCCTGACTGCGTTCGACGGACACGCCATCCCGCTAACTGAAACGATGCTGGCGTTCCTGCGAAATGAAGAATTGATTGATCCGGAGGCAACATTCGAAGAGGTGGAAAGCTTTCTCCTGCGGCATATCCCAGCTCCTTCAGGCTGGGAGTATTATCAACTCCTCCGTCAGGCCGCCGAATGCGGAAGTAAAAAGCCAGCCGCCAAAGGTACCCCAAAAACAGACAAGAAAAAACCGACGGCAAAATCCAAAACCGACAGCAAAAAAAAATAACGATTCACAGGGGCAAACCTGCACGTTCGCCCACTATTGCAGCAATCTTGAAAGGATTATAAGGTGTCCGACCGAATCTTAAAACTGGGCATCCCCAAGGGGAGCCTTGAGAAAGCAACATTTGAACTGTTTGAAAAAGCCGGCTTCAGCGTCAGCGGAGCCGACCGCAGTTATTTCCCGAAAATCGACGACCCCGAAATTTCGCTCACCCTGCTCCGCGCTCAGGAAATGAGCCGTTATGTCGAAGACGGCGTCCTTGACGCGGGCTTTACCGGCTATGACTGGATCATCGAAAACGCCTCCAGCGTATACGAAATCTGCCAGCTGCAATACAGCAAGGCAACCTCAAATCCCACGCGCTGGGTACTGGCCGTCCCCAATGAATCGCCCATCCAGAAACCCGAAGACCTCGAAGGGGGCATCATTGCCACCGAATTAGTCGGAGCGACACGACGTTACTTCGAACAGAAAAAAATCAATGTTAAGGTCGAATTCAGTTGGGGTGCTACCGAAGTCAAAGCCCGCCTCGTTAGCGGCATCGTGGAGCTGACCGAAACGGGATCATCCATTAAAGCCAACAATCTGAAGATTATCGACACCATCCTGACCTCAACGACGCGGTTTATTGCCAACCACAACGCCTGGAAAGACCCCTTTAAACGCCAGAAAATCGAAAATCTGCAAATTCTTCTGCAGGGTGCAATCGACGCCAAAACCCGAGTCGGGATGAAAATGAACGCCCTCAAAAGCGACATCGACAAGATCCTGGCCGTCCTGCCAGCGGAAAAAAGCCCAACTATCTCTTCGCTGGCCGATGCGAACTATGTCGCTATCGAAATTATCGTCGAGGAAAAAATCGAACGCGAACTTATCCCGCAGTTAAAACGCGCAGGAGCCTCAGGCATCTTTACCTACGCGTTAAACAAGGTAATCCATTAGCGGAAATGCTCCGAGGATGGGCTTTAGCCCATCAATAAATTTACTATAAACTATAAACTAAGGTTCTCAATATGTCTGGTCATTCACATTGGTCTGGGATTAAACACAAAAAAGCGATTGTTGACGCCAAACGCGGAAAACTCTGGAGCAAGATCGCCAAAGTCATCATGGCTGCGGCCAAAAACGGCGGTGGCGACCCGGCGGCAAATCTGACCCTGCGTTACGCCATCGACAAAGGCAAATCAGCCAATATGCCCAAAGACACCATCGAAAAGGCCATCAAAAAAGGCACCGGCGAACTCGGCGGCGTTAATTTCGAAGAAGTACTCTACGAAGGCTATGCCCCTGGCGGCGTGGCGGTCATGCTCGAGGGCTTAACCGACAACCGCTCCCGCACAGCACCCGAAATCAAGAAAATCTTCGAACGTCGCGGCGGCTCTCTTGGCGCCAGCGGCTGCGTCGGCTGGATGTTCAGCAAAAAAGGAGTCATCGCCGTCAAAACCGATGCCATTGTCGAAGACGAACTGCTCGATATCGCACTATCGGCGGGAGCTGACGACATGCAGAATACCGGCGAACTCTACGAAATCACCTGCGCGCCATCCGCATATGAATCCCTCAAAAAAACGCTCGCTGAAAAAAAAATCCCCATTGAAATGTCCGAATTGTCGTCGATTCCACAAAACCGCATCCAGATTGACGACCAGGAAATAGCCAGACGCATTCTCGCCATGATGGATGAATTCGAAGACCATGACGATGTCCAGGAAGTCTATGCCAACTTCGACATCCCCGAAGAGATCCTCAAAAAACTCCAGTAGGATAGGCTTCCCATCCAATTCCAGATATTTACTATAAACTATAGACTATCAACTGTCGCCGGGTGGCACCTTCAAGCGCAGCTTGTGGGTGGCGCATGCGACACGACGCCATAATGTAGCCGCCGTTAGCTCTCCCCCTTTTTATTCCTATATTCTTAGGCTCTTGGGTTCTTTAATTTTTTTTATTGTTCGGACTTTGTTTGGACGATATAATGGTCATTCGCTATGACCGCCATCATTACACAACCGAATACGATGGAAAAACTGCAAACCCTCGGGCGCGATGGGCAATACGACCTGGCCTGCTCCTGCGGCACCGGCAAAGACGAACACCGCAAACGCGGCTCCGATGGAAACTGGATTTATCCTGTCTCTTTACCGAATGGCCGTTCGACTGTCCTGTTCAAAACGCTCATTTCAAACACCTGCGGCAACGACTGCCGTTACTGCCCACTTCGCGGCAATAGCGACGTCCGGCGATGTTCCCTCGGCATCGACGAAACCGCCAACTACTTCATCGATAACCTCAACGCCGGAAGGGTCTTCGGGATGTTCCTCAGTTCCGGCGTTACCGGCAACGCCGACAAAACCATGGAACGCATCAACGCCATCGCCGACCGCGTCCGTCGTAAACACCGCTTTCGCGGCTATATTCATCTGAAAATCATCCCCGGCGCATCGCCGGCCGCCATCGAAGAAACCCTCCGATTAGCCAGCTCCGTCTCCATCAACATCGAAACCCCCGGCGCAGAATATCTCTCTAAGTTATCGCACAAAAAGGACTTCCTCAAAGATATCGTCGAGCAGATGAAGCTCATTAGCAAACTGACCGCCAAAGGAGCCCCCTACGAACGCATCCGCCAGACAACCCAGTTTATCGTCGGTGCCGCCGGCGAAAACGACAAACAAATTGTCCGCTACATGGGTCGGCTTTACAACGGCCTTAAGCTCGACCGGGTCTATTTCAGCGCATATCAATCCCTCGCTGGCTCCGACCCCCTGCCTGGCGATACAGAAATGCCCGCCAATCGACTCATGCGTGAACATCGCCTCTATCAAACTGACTTCCTGATGCGGAAATACGGATTTTCGGATACAGATATCCTGTTTGATACAAGCGACCGCCTCTCGCTCGACAAAGACCCCAAGCAGCTTTGGGCCGATGCTCACCCGGAATTCTACCCCATCAACCTCAACCGTGCCGACAAACAAACCTTACTCCGCATCCCCGGCCTCGGCCCCCGTGCCGCCAAAATGATTCTCGATTACCGCAAAACAGACCGTGTTAATCGCCTTGAGGATGTGATCCGCCCCGGCAAACTCCTCCAAAAAGCCCAAGGCTATGTAACCTATTGATTTTCGATTTTTTCGCAGAGCCCACAACCTGCCCTGTGTGACTTTTTTTAACTTATAGAACCGTCATCGCTCCAGTCCAGACCTATGGCCTGGGATGGAATTTTTTATGGATGGATTTCAGACGTTCATTGTCAACATGAGTATAGATTTGTGTCGTGCGAATATCCGCGTGTCCCAGCATTTCCTGTAAACTTCGCAAATCCACGCCGCCGGACAATAAATGAGTCGCGAAGCAATGCCGCAGTGTATGAACAGTGAGATTCTTGGGCATTCCCGCTCGCAACGCATAACGCTTGACAATTCGCCACAGGTCAATGCGATCCATCGCACGGCCCGTACGCGACAAAAACAGGTTTTCCGGACTTTTAGGTTTTGCTAATTCCGGACGCAATTGAGCCAAATACTGCTGAATGACTTTGGAGGCAACCCTGCCAAGGGGAACAATGCGTTCTTTGCTGCCCTTGCCGAAACAACGGACATAGCCTACGGTACAGTTGGCATCTCTGATTTTAAGACCGACAACCTCCGATGCCCGCGCGCCGGTGGCATAGAGAACCTCAAGCAACGCCTTATCCCGCAGATAGTAAGGGTCTTCGGGAACCGGCGCATCAAGGAGCTTAAAGACCTGTTCTTTACCGGCAATTGCGGGTATTTTTTTCCACAATTTCGGCCCTTCAAGACTGGTTAGGAAATTCTCCGTTACCAGACCGGTCATCAGACCAAAACGCAGCAGCATCTTGACCGCAACCAGTGCCCGGCTGACAGTGGCTTCAACCTTGCCTTTTTTGGTAATCGCCTGAATATGCTGGTAGATATGCGTCGGTTCAAGAGAAGCGATGGTCTGAATTTGAGCCGTCTGACAAAATGCACTAAAAACAAGTAAATCCCGCCCATACGCCAGCACGGTATTGGATGACAACCCCGCTTCAAGATACAGATAGTCCAAAAATCGGCAAACCTCTGAGCCAATATCAAAAACCTGGAGTTTCTTTTTGAGCAATTGAATCTGATTTAGCAACATAACACCATTGTAAATCGCAACATATCAATTGTAAATCGCTTAATTCCTTGGCGTTAAAAAAGTCTTGTCGAGGGCGATTAAACCGGATACAATCTTGCGAAAATGAAAGGGATGTGACGACAATGAAAAATGGATTGATCAGGATGGGACAGGTCATATTAGCCGGCCTGGTTGTTGGCTGTGCAGGGCAAAAAACCGCCCTCCAGCAGCCTGTGTGCATCGATACTATCGCCAAAGAAAAGATAATGCAGGCGACAGAAAAAACGCTTGTAGCCATGCAGTTTGCTATCGCGAAATACGATCTCGAAAACGGCATCATCCGCACCCACCCACTGCGGGGCGGACAATTCTTCGAGCTATGGCGAAGCGACAATGCCAGCGGGTATAACGCGGCAGAGTCCAACCTCCAGAGCGTCCAGCGTACGGTGGAGATAACCTTTAACTCGGAAGCAACGCGACAGTGTATTCACTGCACAGCAACCGCACAGCGTTTATCTCTGCCGGAGGAACCCATCGAAGGGTATCTAAGCGCCCCGGCAATTCATACCGAAAGCGACCGCGGTAAACAGCAACTGAACGTAGACTCAGAGCGGATGGATAAAGTCCAGTGGATCGATCTGGGACGCGACCAAGCCCTTGAAAGTAAAATTTTAAACAAGATACAAAAGACCATCGCAAAGGGATTAAAATAATGAACGTTTTGGTTTGCGGCGGAGCTGGGTATATCGGCAGCAATATGACCGAACTGCTGGCTCGCCAGGGGCATCGGCCTGTAGTCTTTGATAATCTGAGCAAAGGACACCGAGCGGCGGTAAAAAACGCCGAACTGGTGCAGGGCGATTTTGGAGATTTTGATTTTACGCTTGCAACCCTGAAAAAATACAACATCGAGGCAGTCATGCACTTTGCCGCGTTTATCGAAGTCGGCGAATCGGTTGATCAGCCGCTGCGGTATTACGAAAACAATGTCAGCAAAACCCGCACACTGCTGGCGGCGATGGAGACGGCAGGAGTACAGAAATTCGTCTTTAGCTCAACCGCAGCGGTCTATGGAATGCCAGACCAGATACCGATTACGGAAGATACGACCAAATGTCCTATTAACCCCTACGGTGAAACCAAATGGGCCGTCGAGCGGATGTGTCATTTTCAAAGCCAAGCGGGCCGATTGCGGTATGCGGCATTGCGATACTTTAACGCCTGCGGAGCGGGCTTTAACGCGACGCTGGGCGAAGATCACTCACCCGAATCCCATCTGATTCCGCTGATTATACACGCGGCGATGGGAAAACGCGATCATATCAAAATTTTCGGCACCGATTATCCGACACCGGATGGGACGTGTATCCGTGATTATATTCATGTCGAGGATTTGGCCAAGGCACATCTATTGGCATTGGCAAAGTTAGACAATCAGGTCGAACAGGTCTATAATCTCGGCAATGGCAAAGGCTACAGCGTCCGGCAGGTGATCGACTGCGTCCGGAACGTTTCGGGCAGGGATTTTAAAGTCGTCGAAACTGCCCGCCGTCCCGGCGATCCGCCGGTACTCACCGCTGACGCAACCAAAGCCCAAAAAATCCTCGGATGGAAGACAGACTATCCGGAACTGGTAAAAATCGTCGAAAGCGCCTGGACATTTCATACAACCAACCCCAATGGACATAGCGATTAAAAAAAACGTGCCCTCGAAATCAAGGAAACCTATCCTATGAAGACTATTCTGAAAACAGTAACACAATTTCTACGACGCTACGAGATGGACTATCAGGACATCGATATGGACTCCAACATCGCTGCGTTTCACTTGGAAATGCAGCGCGGGCTTGCCGGACGCAAAAGCTCACTGGATATGATCGCCACCTATATCGAAGCCGGAGCCGAAGTGCCATCCAACAAAAGAGTCGTCGTCGCCGACGCCGGAGGCACCAATTTTCGCGCTGCAACGGTTTATTTTGACGACCACAAAAAACCGGTAATTGAAAATCTGCATCTCTATCCGATGCCGGGGGTTAAATCCGAAATCGGTAAAACTGAGTTTTTCAAGACGATTGCCGGTTATCTGAAAGACGCAGCCAAAGCGTCCGACCGCATCGGTTTCTGCTTTTCCTACCCCGTTGAAATGCAGCCGAACAAAGACGGCAGGCTGATTCGTTTTTCCAAAGAAATCAAAGCCCCGCAGGTCATCGGCGAACTGATCGGCAAAAATCTCAATTGTGCTCTTGCCGCGGCGGGTCTGGGCGGAGATAAAAGCATTGTTCTGCTCAACGATACGGTTGTAACGCTTCTGGCGGGACTGAACTATCAGAACAGAAACTTTGGCGGCTATATCGGATTTATTCTCGGCACAGGCACCAACTGCTGCTACAGCGAAAAAAACAGCAATATCAAAAAGAAAAAAGACCTCGACTGCGCCAAAAGCCAAATTATCAACATTGAATCCGGCGGCTTCGGAAAATCCCACCGCGGCAAATTGGACCTCGCTTTCGACAAAACCACCAATAATCCGGGAATTAATAAATTTGAAAAAATGATATCCGGCGCTTATCTTGGATCGCTCTATTTTAAGACGCTTCAAAAAGCCTGCGCGGATCAATTGTTCTCACCTGCCGCCTCCGACGCGATTTGCAAGCTGCCAGGCCTTGAAACCAGGGATATGAACGCATTTATGCTTTATCCTCACAGCGACAATCTGCTTGCAAAAATCTGCAAGACCGGCGGCGACAACGACATTCTGGCCGCCTATCATATCGCTGACCGACTGACCGAAAGAGCGGCCAAGCTGACCGCGATCAATCTGGCGTCGGTGGCAATCCACTCCGGACAGGGATCCGACCCGACTCGCCCAATTTGCATTATCGCCGAGGGAACGACATTTTATCACATGAAAAGTCTAAAGTCCCGTGTCGAATTTTATCTGAAACAATACCTCGAAAATAAGTGCGGTATTTATTTCGATCTCGTTCAGGTTGAAAACGCTACGCTCATCGGCGCTGCAATTGCGGGACTTACGAACTAATCGGCGTTTTGTTCCGGCGGCCTGACCTTACGGGTTCCAGCGTAAAGCTCGAACTTGAGCAGACGGCATTCGATGTTGGCATTAAACAGAATAATGCGTTTGCTGGTACGAAGGCCGATTTTCTTGGCCAAATCAGGATTGCCTGTAAAAACATAGCCGGTGTAGCCGGCGCACTTTTGCTTAAAGAAATCCCCGATCCGTTCGTAAGTCGCTTTTAATTGCTCGATTTCTCCCATTCGCTCGCCGTACTCCGGGTTCATCACGACAATCCCCTCGCCGGGCGGAATGAAGGTATCCGCAAAGTCACAAACTTCAAATTGAATCAGATGGTCAACGCCCGCGGTCATCGCATTTTTACGGGAAGCCTCGACCGCCAAGGGGTCAATATCCGTCGCCAATATCGGAGCAGGCCTGGCGTCCGTCTTGCCGCCCCGCTTTTTGCTTTGCTTTAATGCCTGCGATCGCATTTCCTGCCAAAGCGCATCATCATAATATTTCGTGTGCATAAAACCATAATTGGTTCGCAGAAGTCCGGGGACACGCCGTGTCGCAATCAGCGCCGCTTCAATCGCCAGCGTACCGCTTCCGCACATCGGGCATACCAGAGGAGCGGTGCCTTCATAGCCCGTGGCCATGATAATTGCCGCCGCCAGGGATTCACGCAGCGGCGCCTTATGGGAAATTCGGCGATAGCCTCGGTCTGAAATTTTCAAGCCCGACGTATTCAGAAAAACACGGCAGAAATCATCCTTCCAAAAGAACTGAACCACCACGCCGGTTTTGTCTTTGCCGGAATCCGGGCGAGCGCCTGTGGTTTCGAAGATGTGGTCTACAATCGCGTCTTTGACCTTAAGATTAGCAAACATCGAATTATCGATGGCTTTGGTGTCGACGCGCCCAACCACGCTGAGCAATTCCTGCGACGAAATAATCGCTTCCCATGGAAAATCTTTCGCTTCACGGTATAAATCTTCCGGCCAATGACAGGGGAATTCTTTCAGCAGGAACAGCACATTGTACGCGGTGCGAAGATGAAGATTTAGCCGCATCGCATCAATCTGCGACCCTTCAAGCTCAACGCCGGCAAGGTGCGTGGCATCGACCTTATAGCCAAGAGACTCTACCTCGCTCTGAACAAATTCAGACAGCCCCGGCGAACAGGTTACAAATATCGTACTTTTTTCTTCTGGGTTCACTGCGGTTTATCCTTTTCCTGTGGTTGTAATTTTCTAATGAATATCTTTCGGCTGATGGGGCTTAAGAGTGTTCCGTTGGATGCGATCTTCTGACAAGAAATTGTCGCACTGTCACGCAGCGTAAAAGGCTCTTCGTAGTACAGACTGCTGGTATTGGGGTCGGAACCGTCGAGAGTGTAATAAATCTTGTAAAAACTATCGGCGACAAAACCGTTGAATGCAATATCAATCGGAACAACAAACTCTGTTATCTCCGGAAAAATCTCCGGCCCGTATATGATTTCAGGCTCGTCTTTAAATTCAAGCTCAATCGTCACTGCCAGTGGGTCTGATGACACATCGGGCACTGCCAAAACTACATCCATCCGTTCCAGAGTGATTCCAATCGGCACATTGGGGGCTTTAAGAAATGTCGCTGAAATAGGATTGCTCATCAATCCCGGCAGCACTACCCTGCCATCAGACGGCCAGTCAAAAATTTGAAGATAGATACGATTGCCCTTGGTTGTACTTCGCCCAAATGGAAGATAATGAAATTGGCTGGACGTCGTACCATAGATACTGTCGCCGTTGGTCTGCATCCAGACGCCGATATCCCGCATCTGACGGAAAACCTCAACAGGTAGTTTCCCATCGGCCGAAAGACTGATACGCAGCAAACCATTGCCGCCGCACGAGACCACCTCGATCAACTCACAGAGCAGGTCTTTTCCGGATCGACACGCTCCGGTGTAGATATCGCGGATAGACACACACGCCTGCCAATCCATCTCCGGCTTGGTACGCCGCCGTTTACTGACTACGGCAAAATCACCCGCCTTCGCCGCGATGGAATCATCTATGCCATTGCTGTCGGCGGGTATACCGATAACGATGTCAGGCTTAAGGCCACGAAGATAGCAATACAAATCACACCACCGTTCGACAGTCCATATCGGTTCGGTTCTATCGCCAAACCACAATACCGCAGGATCGTATTGCACAACCAATTCTTTAAGCTGCGCTTTAACGTAAGCCAAATAGCGGACAATCTCGGCGTCGCTTACATTATTCGTCCGGCCATGGGGATAGTCCGGATGATGCTGATCGAGAATGGAATAATACACGCCGAACTTTACCCCTTGCCGGCGGCATTCTTCGGACAATTCTTTGAGTATGTCACGATTGAGCAATGATGTGTCAACGATATCAAACTCTGTTTGGGAACTGTCGAACAAACAAAACCCGTCGCTGGTCTTGCCGGAGGCAATCAGATATTTTATCCCCCCCCGCCTGGCCAGATCAACCCATTCCGCAGCGACAAACTCTTGCGGATTAAAACGCTTAGCCGCAGCATCATACGAATTGAACAGAGCATTGCTATCGTTTGACTGCGGCAAAGAGACCTTAGGCTCGCAATCGATCAGCAATCCCAGTTTGGATTGCCGCCACCAGTCCATCCGCATCGCCCTATAGGCCGCCGGTTCAGCTCGAAAATTGCCGGGCAATTGGGACTCTGCGACAGCGATGTCGTCCAACATCAAACTAACTCCCAGCGTCAGCATCCCAACCCAAAAAACAGCTGCTCGACTCATTTCTGATCCTTTTTGAAAATAAATATCAAATCCAAACCCCTCCGGCAGTACTCCGAAATGCGATAACTGGATGACGTGAAACAAAACCCCACACCACAACGATCCCCAGCAGGCATTGGCTTAAGCCATCCTCTGCAACCTCGTCAACCCTGCCGAACAACTGCGCTATTTCGCAGTCTTTCCATCGAGTATTTTGCTGGCATGTTCCTGCAAAATGTCATATTTCGAGCGGATTTCCGCCGCCATACGGCTGTTGGGAAAGCCGCTTACAATCTGTTTGCCGATATCCAGAGCGGTGGTCCAGTCCTTTTCGGTTACCGCGTTCTTGAACTGGATACCCAGATTGTCAAGCTTGGCTTTGAATACTTTTTTGGCCGACTCCTGTAAGGCCAGCGCCTCATCCGGAGCCAGATACTGATCCAGCTCTTTAAGAATCTCAAGCCCTCTATCCGGGTCTTTGGCGTCAATGGCTTTGTCCCAGTCGTTCAAAAGGTCGCCCTTACGCATCGCCTTGCGTTCCTGAAGCCGCGAGGACAGGGTTTTAGCACGGTCAGAGTAAGGGTACATTTTGATCAGATTTTGTATCTGCGCCGCAGCCTGCACCCAGCGAAGCTGCCCAATTAACAACTCGATATGCGCGATAATCTGAGTAATCCGCCCCTCTTCGGTCGCCGCACGATACTTTTCGGCAGCCTTGCGGAGCTTGGCTCCAAGCTGCTGATAATGCGGAGCTTGCTCCATCGTGTCGATCATCGCGGCAGCAACATCAAAATCATGCTGGTGAAGTTTGCTCAACACCGCTTCGCCAAGCTCCATCTGTTCGGTATCACGAAAGATAATTTCCTTCGCCGCATCACTTAAGTGAGTGGCCTGCGTAATTTGAGCCAGGAGATTATTTTGCCGCATCAGAATTTCAGACGTATTATCCAGTCGAACCGCAAGTTCACGCAGCATACGAACCATCTCGCCGACCAACACAAGCAAGGCAAAACAAAACAATGGAAACGCGATAGTTATCGAAAACCGATATATCCCTGTTAATTTTATTGCTATTTGCGGCTCATTGACGACATAAGAAATCCAAATTAGAAACAGCAACAACAGTGCCATGATGCAAATTACGGCAAAAATGATATGCCACCGAAAACGATGTTTTTGCAAATCCATTGGCGTTTTAAAATCCATAATTTCCTCTCCCGGATAACATTTAGAGGCCTGACCTATGTATTATACGCCAACGGAGAGTTTTTTGTCAAAATGATTCTATAAAAAGGACGGTTTTATCTGATTCTCTCGGCACCGCGACGATTAAGGTGAAATACATGCCTGGTTTTCAGGCATGATATTGCAGTTGATCAACCAGTTTTCGGCCATCATCGCAAAATCGACGATATCCACTTTGCAATCGCGATTGATGTCGCCAACAGGCTTGAAATCGCACCACGGCCCCGGAGGCCCCGCCGTTATGCTCAAAGCATCAACCGCCAAGGTAGATTGATAGCCTTCGTCTATCGCGTCAGCAACTCTTAGCACCAGCCGGTACGTGCCTTCCTCGCCGGGCTGAAAGGTGTAGAAAAATCGCTTCCAGTCAGCCATTGCCCCCCCCCTTTGGCTACGGTATATGGCGACGGTATTGACATCGTGATAAGCCAATGGAATTTCAATACCATAGTAAAGGTGGTCATCCTTCTTGGGCTCTGGAGAGTTAGAGTCTGGAGGATTCGGGCCAGGAGAACATGGATCATACAGACTAAGATAAATATTCGCCGCATCATTCCAGCTCGGCACCCAGTCGATGGTTGAGAAAAAATAGACACCGGAAATGGTATCGCCAGCATTAACCGTAACAATCTGTGT
>CAZVXR010000271.1:0-8378 GCA_964630865.1 uncultured Pirellulales bacterium
GCTTGTTCGGGGATATTCTCAAGGCCAAAAGTTCGTTCGTCTGCCGGATTCGGGACAATGCCGTCTGGCAGGAGATCCAGGATAATCCTCTGTCCGAGAAAGCACGCGATGCGGGAATTGTACTGGATAAAATCGTTATGCTGGGCGATAAGACTAAAGACAACCTGGCGCCGATTCGTCTGATTGCCGTCAAGTGTACGCCCAATATCAAGCAGCATCATACCGCCCGCGGCGGCCCGGACCAGGGCGAACTGCTGTGGATTGCCACAGACCGCTTTGACCTGGATGCCGAAACGATAGCGACCATCTACAAGCGCCGCTGGACGGTGGAGATATTCTTTCGGTTTTTCAAGCATGTGCTGGGCTGTCGTCATTTGCTTAGCTGCAACCAGAACGCGATTGAACTGCAGGTTTATTCCGCGATTATCGCCTGTATGCTGATCAGCCTATGGACGGGCAAAAAACTGACCTTGCGTACCTACGAGATGATTTGCTGGTACTTTAGCGGGATGGCCAGCGAGGACGAATTACTGGCGCACATCACTCGTCTTCAAAAACAGGATTAGACTTTCAAGGTCGGCTGCTCTTACCGACGCCACGGTGAATGCTGCGCAAAAATAACCCTCAACCCCTGTCAGGATACCCACTACAAGACGTCCGAGTGTCGAATGCTATCTGAAATTATTAAAGAGCAAATACCGAGCCGAACACTATTAACGCCCACCCTTTTTTTGTTACAATAAGTAACAAAAAAAGAGTCCATCAGTTGGAATTTGTGAAAACAAGATGCCTGCTATACAAAAAAATCATTCCGCCAGCAGCGCCAGCTCTCTTTCTCTGAAATACTGCGCGGTCTTGCAAACCAGATTGTCGAGCAATTTCGCATCTGGCTTGCCAAACATCGCCGGATAGGGGTCGCCGCCAGGGCCCAGCGGTTCCGGTGTGCAATAGCAGCCAGGCCGATTATATCCGATCGTATACAGCGCCATAATAATCGTATCCAAATCCATCGCACCGCCGCCCAATTCGCAGCGGTTGCTGTCGGCCATGTGAAGATTGGTTAGCTGCGGGCCAGCGCTCATCAGCGCTTCGCCGATGTGGCTTTCTTCGACCTGCATATGATACACGTCGCCGTTGATATGCTGCACACCGGGATGATCCACCGCCTCAATATAGCGTTTGGCGGAGGCAATCGTATGAATCAGGCTGACCTCCGCGGAACGAATCGGCTCAATGGCTGCCTTGACTTGGTGTTTGACAAATAAATCGGCCACCAGTTTCAGGGAATCGACGGAACGTTCAAATTCCGAGCTGTCATAAGCGCCGGGCCTGCCTACCGCACCGGGAACAATCAGCATATATCCTGCGCCGACTTCGGAGGCAAATGCCAATTCACGTTTAATGTAATCAATCGCATTTTGCCGTTGCATCCCACTATTACTCGAAAGATCATTATCCCGTGAGAACATCCCACAGATGCCTGCCACCTTAACATTATTGTCCTTGAAAACAGTGAGCGTCTCTTTGGGCTTATAGCCAAGGTCGGAGCCATAATGATTCCCGTGAAGCTCAATAAACTCAATTCCCGCCTTTGCCAGTCGCCTCGCTGAACAGTCCAGAGACTCCATCCCGAATCCCCAGTTACTCCAAGACAGATTCAGTCGCCTTTTTAACTGTTTTGGATTGTCCTTTTTTATCTGTTCAAATGCTTGGCGAATTTTTTCATTTTTAATTTCAAAATTCTGTTTTTTCATTTTTTACTCCATTGCAATCCTGTTTTTATTTTTGTCCGTAATATGCATTTTTGCCGTGCTTGCGCAGGTAATGCTTATCTATAAGATGCTGTGAGATTGGTTTTTGTCCCGGGTTTATCGACATCGTCCCAAGAGCCATGCGTGCAACCTCTTCCAGTACCACCGCCGATTCGACCGCCTCATCGGCGTCCTTGCCCCAGGTAAAAGGCCCGTGACCGGCAACCAGAACCGCCTTTCTCTGCAGCGGGTCAATCGTTTCAAAGCGGCGGACAATAACCCTGCCGGTATTCAGCTCATAATCCATTTCAATCGCTTCCCGTGTCATCGGCTCGGTAACCGGAACCGACCCATAGAAATAGTCGGCGTGGGTCGTCCCAAAGCACGGAATCTCCCGGCAGGCCTGCGACCACATCGTGGCATTCGGCGAATGCGTATGACAAACCCCGCCAATGCTCTTAAAGCATCGATACAGCTCAAGGTGCGTCGGGGTGTCCGAAGAGGGACGACAATCCCCCTCCAGAACATTTCCCTTCAGGTCAAGAACAACCATGTTCTCCGGCGTCAGCTCATCATAGGATACGCCGCTGGGTTTAATGACAACCACACCTTTGTCTCTGTCTATACCGCTGACGTTGCCCCAACTGTAAATCACCAAATCCTGCTTTTTAAGCAGCACGTTGGCGTTACAGACTTTATTTTTAAGATCATCGTACATCTTACACATCCACTTTCTTACGAATCTGCACCCGTCCTTCAATTACGCCAGAGGCGACTTTTTCGGCATATCCGGATGATTCGGCCCGAAATGCTTGAGTATCACCATCGGTTCATACCGGCTGTTGTTGGTGATCTTCACGCCTCGTTTGGCGGCCGCTTCGCTGACAAAATGTTCATCCGCACTCATTTGTCCAAATCGGAGCATAATTGCCGCCTCTGCGTCAAAACATCCGAATTTTCCATGTCCCTGAATCATAACACACCCGTAAGCAACTGGGTCTTTAACAACTACTGTCTGGCCCGGCTGAACCATCAGTTCTTTTGCCGCGATATAATCGTTGGCATACAGCACCCATTTTTCAGTGTGCTTATCATCCGAATGCGAACAGCGCACCGGCGGACGGAAAAAACTTCGCTTATAATATGGATCGACGTTCTTATCCCAGTCCATCAGACTCATAATATAGTCCACATCCCGCTTCTTGTCCTGCGGGCAGTTTTCGGACAGAAATTCAGGCGGATAGATTTCCTCGCCGTGGGCAACATTTTCATAGACGCTATTGACGTCGCTGTTCCACTGCGGTTCGTAGGTGAGTACCGACCCGGGCGCATGAATCACCCCGGGAGGCGTGTACCAACCGGTGCCAAGCTCAATTCGATACGCCCGCGAAAGCTCCGTAATCCGGTTATCGCCATACTCGTACTGCAACAAACGCTCGCGAACCTGTGCCTTGGTCGTCTCTGGAGCCCAGCCAAAATAGGTGTGAGGAAACGTCCCCAGATGATTATTCAGTTGAGCCGGGAAATAATACCCTTCCGGTTTGCCGATACGCCCAACACGCCCCGCCGAAGAATCATCCAGATGAAGATGATGAAACAAAGGCTCGCCAAAATCAAAAAACTTCGAATACATCGGCCATGTCCGGTATTGCTTCCACAGCTCCGAACCGATCAGATCGGCGCCGAGTTCCTGGCAGGCGTCTCTGAAAAGAAACTTACCTTCCTTGCTGTTGACGTCCGCGGCGACATAACTCATCCCCTCGTCCGCCGGCGCCAATGGCCCGTTCATCGCCGCAATAGTCGAACTGAACCACCGCTCTTTAATCGACCCACGCGCCGTACCCAATGCAAAGTAATCATCCGGATGAAGCCGAAGCCTTCGTCCCGCCGTCGAAAATCGCCGCGGAATGAAAACCGGTATCATCCGAAAAATTCCTTCACCTTTATCAAACGCTGATTTAATTGCTGAACCTGACATAATCACCTCTGTAATTGTTGTTAAAAATATTTACCATCCAAAAAGTTCCCATGATTTATCTCCGCCCAACTGCGTGGAGGTACGAACAATAATATTAGCGGAAAGCAGAATATTCTGCGGTATTGTCTCGGGGTTCTCGATTCGCTTTTGCAAAAGCTCCGCAACCATCAGCCCCATCTGAAATTTGGGAACATTGATTGTTGTTATGGATGGCTCGACAATAGAAGCGACAAACGTATTATCGAAGCCGACGATTTTAACTTTTCCTGGAACATTGACACCCTCCTCACGCAATGCACTTAGAGCACCGATTGCCATCTGGTCATTGGCAGCGAAAATACCATCAACACCCGTATTTTTGTTCTGAAAAACTCCTTTTATCGCCTGATAGCCGCTCAGGGGAGAAAAGTCGCCTTCCAGCGTTAATGGAGATACGTTTCCATTCGCAGATTTCAGCTCGTCAATATAGCCGTTCATTCTGGCCTTAGCTACACAGGAGTATTGAGGACCTGAAATGTGCACAATTTTCTTACAGCCGCAATTCAGCAAATGCTGGGTCGCCACTCGGGCTAATTGATAATTGTCAACCTTTACCGAGCTTATACCGCTATGCGGAAACTCCCGCTCAAGACTTACAACCGGAATACCCTTGGTACGCGTTCCTAACCCCGATAAAAACTTAATATACTCCTTGTCGTCCTCCTGAGCAACAGACCCGACAATAACGCCGTCAACCCAACTATTTCTGAGCATCTGGATAAAAAACTTCTCCCGCTTGAGGTCGTCGTCGCTATCGCATAACATCAAGTTGTAGCCAAATCGGGAGAAATAATTCTGTATTCCCTTGATAACCTGTGGAAAGAATATTCGATTCATGTTGGGAATCACAATTCCAACCGTATTGGTGTTTTTGCTCTTAAGACCGCTGGCCAATGCGTTGACTTCATAACCAAGCTTGTCAATCGCTTCAAAAACTTTCTTCTTGAGTTCCTCGTTGACAAATCGCGTCCCTCGGATGGAGTTAGAAACCGTAGATATCGATACTCCGGCCGCCTTAGCTACATCTTTTATGCTCGGCATTAGTAAATACTCCTATAACTATCATTCTTCGGGGCTGGCTATGCGGCTCTTCGGTGCCTGATGCGGTCGATGGCTACGGCTGAGACGATGATGCCGCCTGTAATGATTTCCTGGACCCAGTTGGGCAGCCCCATGTGCGAGCATCCGGTGCGGATTACGGTTATAATCGCAACGCCGACCATCGTGCCGAGTACAGAGCCTTCGCCGCCGCTAAGGCTGCCGCCGCCGATGACCACCGCGGCAATCACGTCGAGTTCGAGGCCGCCGGCGACAGTTGGGTCGCCGACCGTCAGGCGCGAGAACTGAAGTGTGCCTGCGATCCCAACGGAAAATGACGCTAATGTATATACAATAAGTTTGGTTCGTTCGACCATTACGCCGCAAAGGCGGGCGGTCAGTTCGTTTGAGCCGATAGCATAAATTTGCCGTCCGAGGCGGGTATAGGTCAGCAGGATCGAGACGAGTATCGCCAGTACCAGCATTACAATAACGCCATGACTCATAAACCCGTCGTTGGGCGCCAAAAGGCTGTTCAGCAAGCTTGTTGGGGCGTCCACTTTCTGTTCGTGCGCCAGGCCTTTGGCGACTCCTCTTACGATCAAAAGCATACCGAGGGTAACAATGAACGGCACGACTCGCAGGCGGGTTATTAGAACGCCATTAAGAAAACCTACTATCGCCGCCGCGCCGCCGCCGAAAATCAGTGCAATAACGACCGCGCCGCTTCCGACCTGGATATCGTACATTTCGGCACTGTGTCCATCGCCGGTGAACCCTCGAAGAACGATGGCAATAATGACAGTCGTCAGCGCAACGACCGACCCGATGGACAGGTCGATGCCGCCAAGAATGATGATCAGGGTCATCCCCAGTGCGGCTACGCCGGTAATCGCCATCTGGCGGGTCATTGTTTCAATACTTCGCCGGCTGCTGAAGCTTTCAGGCGCGATCACGGCAAACAGCGCAAAGATAAACAGCAGGGCAAAGATCAACCCGAATTTGCCGAACATCTTTTTGAGCCATTCAATCATTTTTGGAAACGGGTACATTGCATTCCTCTATTTGTGGTCTATCAAATGCTGGCTCCTGTCGCCGCGAGCATTACGTCGTGTTCGGATAATTCCGAAACAGGGCAAGCCTGTCCAAGGCGTCCCCGGCACATCACGGCGATCCTGTCGCAGACGCCGAACAATTCGGGCAGATAACTGCTGATAAACAGGATGGCTTTATTCTTTAAAACCAGCTTGTCGATAATATCGTAAATCATCGCCTTGCTGGCCACGTCAATTCCGCGTGTGGGCTCATCCAGCAGCAGCAGGTCAACATCGCTTTCGAGCAGTCGTGCAATCGCGACTTTTTGCTGGTTGCCGCCGGAAAGATCTATGACCTGCTGTACGGGGGTACGCGTCTTAATCTCAAGCCGGCGAATCCATTCTGACGAGGCCTGATTCATCGCTTTGGGCGAGACAAAGCCGAAACGTCCATATTTTGTGAGATTCGGCAGGGTAATGTTGTCAGCGACAGTAAGCGAGATTGCCAGACCTTCCGACTTGCGGTTCTCGCTAACCATTCCGACGCCTTGCCGCCAGCGACTCTGCGGCGTCGCAGTTCCCTTGAGCGTGCCGACGCGAATATTGCCGCTTGCGATGGGGTCAAGTCCGAATATTGTTCTTGCAAATTCAGTTCTTCCGGAGCCGACGAGTCCGGCGATTCCAACGACTTCGCCGCGGCGCAACGTAAAATTCGCATTTTTTGGTTTTTCGATACCATTTAATCCATCGAGTTCCAGAAGAACATCCGAAGATGTATGGGTGGAATGCGGATACAGTTCGCTGATATCTCTCCCGACCATCAGGGTGGCGATTTGTTCCTTTGAGACGTCACGGATATTGCCGGAAGCGACAGATTTGCCGTCTCGCAGCACGGTAAAACGGTCTGCAATCTCCTTGACTTCTTCGATAAAATGCGAGATGTAAATAATCGAGTGGGCGGACGACCGCAGATGACGGATCAGTGTAAAGAGGCGTTTTACATCCTCCTGCGACAGAGAGCTTGTCGGCTCGTCAAATACCAGCACTTTACAGCCAAACGCCATGGCCCGGGCGATTTCCACGATTTGCTGCATCCCGACCGACAGCGTATCGACGCGCCTTCTCGGGTCGATCTCAAAATGCCCCATCAGCTTCAATGCGTCTTTGGCTGTCTTACGCATGGTTTGCCTGCGGACTAATCCCCAGGACGTGGGTTCGTCGCCCAGTGAGATGTTGTCCTCGATCGACAAATGCGGCGCCAATGAAAGCTCCTGGTAGATCATGGCAATTCCGCGTTTTCTTGCCTCGAGCGGGCTTGTTGGGCAATATTTTTTTTTGTCCAGCAGAATTGTGCCGTTGTCGGGTGGGAAGACGCCGGACAGCACTTTCATTAAGGTGCTTTTGCCGGCGCCGTTTTCGCCCATCAGCGCAAGGACTTCGCCGGCCGAGACGGACAAATTCACATTATCCAGCGCAAGGGTCTGATCAAACCGCTTGCTGATGCCGGTCATTTCCAGGCGGGGTTCAATGCTATTCATTTGCGATCAAAAGGTCCTTGGGGTTGACTAAATCCTTGAGTTCGAGATTATCCACGTTTTCCGGCGTTATCAGTACGGAACCGGTGTCAATTAAAGGCTCAACCTGCTGACCGTTAAGATGCGTAACCAGAGTTTTAACGCCAAGATATCCGATCTTAAATGGATTTTGAACGACAAAGCCGCTAAGATGTCCTTTGCGCAGCGCAGCAACCATTTTCTCCGAGGTGTCAAACCCGACCATTTTGATTTTGCCCGCAATCCCCGTATTTTCGATGGATCGCAAGGTGCCGAGCGTAGGTGATTCTGCGGCGCAGAAAATACCGTCAATAGAAAGCGAGCCGTCCGGATTGCGAAATCGCTCGAAGAGATTTTCGGCGGCTTTCATCGCGGTTTCCGTCGTTACGCCTGCATATTGATTGGAACTGACGATTTCTATATCGGGTGACTTGGAGATCGCGCTGATGAATCCATCTTCGCGTTTGGTGGTGCTTTCCGAGCCTTCGGAATACCGCAATACCACGACTTTGCCTTTGCCGCCAAGCAGCTTGCTCATATATTCACCGGCAAGCTGACCTCCGTTGAAATTGTTGGTCGCAACATAGCTGACGTAATCTTTGCCCTTAAGGCCGGAATCGAAAATGACCACGGGGATGCCTTGACGCTGGGCATTCAACACCGGCTCGCGCAACGCGGCGTCATCGAGAGGAGCCAGCACTATCCCGGAAACGTTGCGGGCGACCATTGTTTCCACCATCGATATCTGGGATTCGCGGTCATCTTCCCGCAGCGGGCCTTTCCATATTATTTCAACTCCCAATTCCTGGCCAGCTTTGGCGGCACCGGCGTGGACGGTTTTCCAGAATTCGTGTACAGTGCCTTTGGGGATGACCGCGATGACGGGAGTTTGGTTCTTTGGGGCGGAGTTTTCAGGGTTTTTCTTGCAGGACACAGCAAAAACAGATAATATAAGATAAAGAATGGTAAATATTGTTTTTCCGTG
>CAZVXR010000272.1:0-3668 GCA_964630865.1 uncultured Pirellulales bacterium
CTCAAGGGTTCCTTCGGTGTCATGCGCCAGATGAGGGTTGACCTCCAGGCTGACATATCCATCTTTCTTGTCAGTCTTTTTATACACAGACTTAAATTCGTCGGCAGCATTCTGGACATCACGCCGGCTGAGAGCTTCATAGATCGTTTTGGCATCCATTTTCCGCAGGGCCATGTCGCGAATGTCCTGATCGTACAGATGACTTTCTGCGATTGCCTTCTCAAAGATGGAAGGGTTTGAGGTCATGCCTCGCAGTCCATCTTCTTCGATCAAACGACGGAGCTTACCGTCTGCGATGAGATCACGTCGGATATAGTCGAGCCAGATTGACTGGCCGAGAGTTTCCAGTTTTTTCAAAGGATTATCATTCATAATTTTGCCTCTTTGTGTTCCAGCGTCACACGCTTAGCCGGCGAAAATAATCTTACCTTGCTTTACCTTCGGGAAATCGGCCCGGCGCAAAACCGCTTTCCATGCAGAAACTGCATCATCAAACCGGTATCACTTGAATGCCTTGATCAATGCCTCAAGCTCCGCTCGCAGTGATTTATCATGAGGTGTAACGGGCGGAATCTTACGATCAATGTGGAGTAACTCATAGACGGCCATCTGGGCTGCTCGCACCGAATACTCCACCGTAAAGACGACATCCTCCGGAATTTCAACAAACTGGCTGAGGAAGGCGAAATTCCGCGAGCCGGGCGGCACCGGCAGCGGCCGATCGCTGTGGAGGCGAGGCATAAACATGCTGGTGATGTAGGGCATTCGGCAAGGAATACAGATGGCCGATTTCACAATTTCCAGATCGAATCGCAGGTGACCGCAGAGTTCATGTAGAATTTCAGCGCCATTGCACTCGGCCATCGGTTTCGGAGCAAAATTGCCGACGCGATCCGGGCACAGCGAGTATCCCCAGAACACCTGCACGTCGGCGGGCTGATTGATGAAGTGAGGTTGATGAGACAGCACGATGGACATCAGCCAATTTGAGTCCTTGAATGTCACCAATCCGCCGGTGCCCGCCTCGTTGCCGCTGAATTGATTCATCTGGTCGAAAAATGCGGGGTTCTTCAGCGTGACAGTAAACGACTCCCAGCAGGATTGCGCGATGCAGTTGTTAAATGCCGCAGGATTGCCAAACTGCGGCCGGCCAGCGGCCAGTTTTTCCCAGAGAGTCCAGCCGCCGCTCTCTATTTTGGTCAACTTTCCAGGCGCGTTCGTCATCGAACCAAGACTGGAGGCATCGGTCATGGAGCCGTTTTGCAGGAAGACAAGGTCGCCGTCATTCACGGGGATCATTTCGCTGTTGCCCTGCCGCAGGCAATGGATGCCAGTTACCCTGAATTTGCCGTCTTCGGTCTTGTGATCGAGGTCGGTAACCCGGCAATTCATAACCAATTGGACGCCCTGGGCTTTGAGCCAGGTCTGCAAGGGCAACACCAGGGAATCATACTGATTATAAATGGTGCGTTTGACGCCTGCCAGTGTTTCAATGCGGGAAAACTCGAGCAGGAAACGGTGCAGGTATCGCTTGAATTCAACGGCGCTGTGCCAGGGTTGGAACGCAAAGGTGGTGGCCCACATGAACCAGAAATCCGTCTCGAAAAACCCGGGCGAAAGCCAATCGGTGATGCAACTTGCACCCAGCGCCTCTTCGTCAGCTTTGCTGAGTTTCAGTAATTCGATCCGATCCTGCATCGAGAACCCCATCGAAGTCACGGGAACTTTCGCCCGACGGCAGTCCACCAATCTTGCCATCGAATTCGCTTTGTGTCTCTCATTGAATTCCCTGGTTTCGTCGAATACCGTCTTGCCTTCGTTGCTCAGTGAAGGAATCGATTTATAAAGATCCCAGGTGCATTCATAATTGTCGGTTGTCAACATGCGTCCGCCGCGCAATGAATACCCGCCTGTGGAATCTCCGGTACCGTCCAGGCTTCCGCCCATGACGGGTGCCGCTTCAAGGATTGAAATATTCCTGCCCGGCAGATTGCCGTCGCGGATCATGAAAGCAGCGGCAGACAGGGATCCGATGCCTCCGCCCACGAGATAGGCTTTTAATTGCATGTTCGTGTCGATTGGTTTGTCAGTGGATAATTTGATCAACATAATATTCCCTTCATGGTTAACAGTTCACTTCACGGGCTTTATTGCTCAGTTCTTCTTAACCGCGTGCGCAATCTGCACAATTTCTTTAGCGATATCCTCAGGTGAAAGAACAAAATCGATACACCCGCTTGCTATTGCACTTTCGGGCATATCCGGCTGCCCGGCCGTGTCGAGCTTCTGCGCGATGGTAATGCCACCCACTTCTTTTATGCCGCACAGCGCCGCTGCCCCATCACCATCATATCCGGATACGATCACAGCGATCAGTTTGCCGTCCCAGTGCTGCGTCAGGGAACGCAGAAAAACCGTGATCACGTCAGGCCATCCCCGAGGCTTTGATATCGGCTTTAGACGAAACTGGCCGTCAAGAACGTGCAAATCGCGTTGTGGTGGGATGATGAATACATGGTTGGGTTCGATGAGCAAGCTTTCCGTGATCAGTTCAACCGGCATCTCTGTGAAGCGCGGGAGAATCTCGTGGAGCCGGGTGGCTACGGCCCTGAGGTGATTAACGATAACCATTGAAACACCCATATCGGCTGGCAGATTCTGTAGTAACCGGGTATACGCGTCCAGGCCGCCGGCCAAACCGCCCACGCAAATGACAGGAAAATCTTTCTTTGCACTCTGTGCTTTCATAAGAAACCAACCTTTGATACTTGATAGTTCACTTTACAGGCAAGTCGTGAACGCATGATTATTTCTTTAGCAGCTTGTTAATCACAATGACCAGCAGTACCACCACCAGCACGCCGATCACCGGCCAAATCCACATCGCCTGGCCTGACCGAAACGGAATTCAGACTTATGGCTTTGTCCTTTTCTAATATTGCTGCGGTGGGGGCCTAAGTCAGCTTGACCACCATCTTGCCCACGTTTTGTCCCTGGAAGAGACCGACGAAAGCACTCACTGCGTTGTCAATCCCTTCCACGACCGTTTCTTTGTTTTTCAGTTTGCCGGCCAGGAAATAGCCGCCCACTTCTTTTTCAAATTCGTCCTGACGATTCAACCAATCGCCAACGATCATTCCTTTCATAGTCAGCCGTTTGGTAATCATATTAAACAGATTGGAAGGGCCGGGCCGTGGTTTTTTCTCGTTGTAACCGGAGATACCGCCGCAGGCGATAATCCGGCCATGCACCCGCAAAGACGAGAGTGCCGCTTCGAGCGTTTCGCCTCCTACATTATCAAAATAGACATCGATCCCGTCCGGCGCCGCCAGATTCAGTTGTTCCAGTACAGGACCGTCTTTATAATTAAAGGCGATATCAAATCCGCATTCTTCCCTTAGAAACATGACCTTCTCGTGTGAACCGGCTGAGCCGATGACACGGCACCCTCGCAATTTTGCCAGTTGCCCGGCCACATTGCCGACGGCACCGGCGGCTCCCGAAATATAAATAATGTCGCCGGCTTTGACCTCCACCAGATTCAACCCGGCCCAGGCGGTCATGCCTGTCATGCCCAGGGTTCCCAGGTAAACCGAAAGCGGCTGGACCTTGCGGTTGACCGGACGAAGCTCTTTAGGCGATGCAATGAAGTATTCCCGCCAGCCAAA
>CAZVXR010000273.1:0-1694 GCA_964630865.1 uncultured Pirellulales bacterium
GCTTGCCTCAGGGGCGATCGTTTTGGGTAATGCCATCGGCGATATCGGTTTTTATGACCTTCCAGCAGGATCGGCAGCCCACACAGTGATATACAACAATACCATTGACCGTGTAAGCTTTTATTATAAAGATGCCCCCGCGATCATGGCGTTGAAAACAAAACAGATTTCGGTTACCTGCAATACGATAAACAACGTTCCGTATACCGCGATCAGTGTAGGTTTTGAGTGGAATGACTCAGGCGCTCAAGACAGCCACAGCAACTATTTGGCCTACAATAAGATATATAATGCTGTGTACCTGCTCGATGACGGCGCCGGTATCTACGCATTGGGCAGACAGCAAAACAGTGTGATGGAGTACAATTACTTCAGCAATATTTATGGGTCTCAGTTCAACGGCGGACACCCGGTGGTGGGGGTATTCCTTGACAACGGCAGCTGTTATTGGAATGTGCGTAATAACGTAATAGGGAATGTAAGCGCTGTAACATACGCGAATAACCCACCTGTTCATGACAATGTGGGAAGGTACAACTATTATAATACTACCAATGTAGGATATACAGCGGGTTACTCCGATTGGTCGAACAATTATTATCAAACCTCATGGTCCAGTGGGGCTTGGAATATCATCAACAACAGCGGAGCAAGGTAGGCGGAAATATCAAAATATCTTTTAAAAATAGCCGGCATAGGGTTGTATTTGGTGCTGATCTTATTGCTCTTTGAAAAGCTAAACGAAACGAAGTGAAATGTCCGATAATAAGGACATGAGACCTTCAGGAACCCCAAAACAACTGGAGCAACGTCGGCGAAATGCGATTGCGTTGCTGGAACAAGGCCATACAGCCCAAGAGGTCGCCCGTCTTGTCGGGGCCAGTCCCGGTACCCTCTGCGACTGGAAAAAGGCCTATCAATCGCTTGGCGAGGCCTTTTTTGAAGCCCACAGTCCGCCGGGACGCAAGCCCGGTTTGTCTGACAAGCAGGTAAACCGGCTGAAAACGCTGCTGTTGAAAGGGCCTGGTAAGCACGGCTACCCGACCGCGTTGTGGACGCTTCAGCGGATCGCCGAGGTGATTGAAAAACACTTCGGGATTGCCTACGACCCGTCCAGCGTCTGGCACATTCTCCACCGGATGGGATGGAGTTGCCAGAAGCCCGAAAGCAAGGCCCGCGAGCAGAATCCAGAGGCCGTCGCCCAGTGGCGTCAGACCGATTGGCCGCGGATAAAAAAAAGCCCGCAGAACGGGTAAAACCGCCGTTTTTCTGGACGAAAGCGGGTTTATGCTGCAACCGACAGTCCGGCGAACATGGGCGCCGAAAGGGCAAACGCCGATTCTGTGCAGTTGGGATCGCCGGGTCGCTTGTCGGCCATCTCGGCATTGACCTGCTCGCCGAAACACCATCGCTTGGGACTGTATTTTGCGATTGAAAGCCATAATATTCGTGCCGACGATTTTGAGGCATTCGTGGCGGGTTTGCTCCAGCATTTCCCGGCAGGCATCATACTGGTCATCGACCGATGGATGGTCCATCGCAGTGGGGCTCGGAAATTGAAAGCTCGCTTTGGCCGCCGGGTGGATGTCGAGTGGCTTGTGGCTTATGCGCCTGAATTGAATGCCGTTGAACAGATTTGGAACCATAGCAAATACAGTCAGTTGGCCAACTTTAGTCCCGACAACGTGGAACAC
>CAZVXR010000274.1:0-4014 GCA_964630865.1 uncultured Pirellulales bacterium
TGATCGCCGGTGGTGATACCGCAGCCGCCCCACTCCATTTGATTCCAGTTTTTAATCCAGTTGTTCTCAACCAGCAGCGGGCTTTCGGAAGTGCCGTAGCTTTGATAGGTGTTGATATTGTCGGTGACGCTGGCATACTCGCCCTGGTTCTGAATGCGGTTGTTGCATATCTGTAGCCCCGTCCCGACACAGCGGCACATTGCGATCCCATGGGAATACTGCATATCGCGAATCAGTGAGTTGAGAATCCAGCAATCCAGCACCTTCATATTGCTGCCGCCCTCCCAGAACCAGACGGCCTTCTGACAATGGCGGAACCGGCTGTTTTTGATTGTGATATTGCTGCCGCCGTTGGTATCGACGCCATTTCGCCAACACGGCCCGATCTCACAATCCTCAATGGTGATATTGGTGCAATTGCTCAGAGAGATACCATGGCCGTTGAAGTTGCGGATGTATTTACCGCTTATGGTTTGATTGTTCTGATTGGACAAGCTGATAGGACTCACAACCGGCTTGGTGGTCGCATAGACCGTGGTGGCATTGAGGGTGCTGAAGTTGTAATCGTACAGCACCGTGCCCCCTTGGCAGTAAATCAAGCCCTGATTGATGAAATTTTGTATCGCGGTTTGATGGTCGCCCTGCCAAATGATCCGTCCGCCGCCTTTCAATTCTATGGCTTTGTTAGTTCCTGAAAATTGAAGATCATTCGTGTCGATATAGGCTGCAAAACCATAAAGATTCACTCGGCCTGCAACATTGATCGTCTCACAGGTTAGTCCACCCGAATAAATCTCCAACTGTCCCCATCCGCCCCAGTTTACATAGCAGTTTCTACACCAGATAAAACCGTCGCGAAGGTATACATACCCGCTGGTTGATCCCCCGATATAAAGGTCGCCGCCCGGAATATTCAAGCCCGCAAAATTGTCGATCACCAGGGTCGCCTCGTTGCCCGGCTGATACCCCACCCACACCTCTCCTGCCGTCCCCCAGCGATCATAGCCAATGATACTCGGTTTGAATAGGGCAGGTCCGATTTTAATCCGATCATTGACCGTTGGCATAGTTCCACCGCCCCAGTTCCCGGCAGTCAGCCAATTTGTGCTAACATTCCCAACCCATAGCTTGTCGGTCAAAGCCAATACACGAAACGAAAGACATAGTGTAACTGCGGTCAGAACAAACAAGTTACTGGATATTTTAAACATTTCAACATCCTCTTGACAAAAAACACCGCCTGCCATTGATCACGGCAAAACACTTGCGGCCTTTTCGGACGGATTTCTATTTTGATTTCAAACTCATGGACTCACGAGCGACCGGGACTTCAACAATCGGCCATGTCGCCCGACGTTCATCAGCATAAGGTCCTATCTTGTCGAAGGGAATGGGCTTAAAGCCCAGCTTGAATGCGGGCGAATCGGGCTTAAGGCGATAATCGTCTTTTGCCGGATCAACAAACAAGGGATCAGCGATGATAGAATTCTTGTCCTGTCCCATAGCCAGCCATGTTTCCCATTCGTCGCTGATAACGGCTTCTCTCAGGCAGACATCATCAAGCAGGAATGGGCCCGTACCGGCTTTAAACACCAGCATGGCATTAAACGTGGTCTTACCTGGCTCAAAGTGCATTCCACCCTCATTGGGCACCCGGAAGACAAACTCAAACCGACGCCAAGTGCCGTCTGCCGAAATAGTTTTCATCACTTTCCAGGTATAGGAGAATATCTCCACCGTTGCCGGCGTTTGCTTTTCAGTTTTTATCCAGCCTTCCAACAGAAAGCCCTTGCCCGGGGTATAGGGCACAGGGCTGAGCGGAAAATACAGCAATCGGACCACTTTATGTTCAGGAAGCTGCACGCCCGGATCAATCCGCAGTGAACGTCCGCCGCTGTGAGGTTGCTCTTCGACAACCTCAACACGAACTTTTCCTCCCGCGGTGTCCACGGCCGGCCAGTCTTTGGGCGGCTGTCCAACCAAACCGTCTTCCAGTCCGGGGTTGGGCAGCAGGTTGTCGCCTTTAGTTTCTTTCAATTCAATCTGACCGGTCAAAAGCGGCTTATCAAAATGATAAATCAGATTTCGGTCGAACGGATTGCGGTCCAGCGGCAATTGACGCAAATGATAGAGCATTGCGCTGGGCTTGCGGTAATAGACGATGTTGCGGGAAAAGACATTGTCATACATCAGTTGTCCATCCGGCAGCGGCACCGTCGCCGGATCAACCAAAGTCGGGACTTGCCGCCACGCCTCGGACCGTATTGCCCTCTGATAATTCTTCGTCCAGCCGTCCACCATTGTACTCCAAAAGCCTGTCGCTGTCGTCCAGCCCGACCAATAGATTTGACCATCGCCGCCATCAATAAGGATGTTGTTTTCTATGCGGTTGCCGCGTCCACAGTGCAGATGAATCAATTCCCGCGGTGCCCGCACCAGGATATTGCCGACAATTTCCGCACCGGTCGTTGCCCAATCCGGGTACAGCGCCCAGGTAAAATGCGGCGAGGACCATGTGCCGGTCTCCTCGTTGAATCCAAACCCGATGGTGTCATGGATATAATTATACCGGATTGCAAGACCGTGCCAACTGAGCCAGTCGATATTGCCGCCCCCAATGGCGCCAGTGTCCTCGGCCTCCAGACAGGTATGGTGGATGTGGTTGTATTCAATGGTGTGCTTGCTGCCCCAGGCGTAAATGCCGCTCTGCGGGATGTGATAGATCAGGTTATGCGATACCCGATTGCCGGCGCCGATCAGCTCGATCCCCTTGGCTTTGCGATCGACAAGGCCGACATGATGAATCACATTGTTTTCAGCATAATTGCCGCCCAACGTCAAATCCAGCGTATCCGTGTCGTCTTTCTTCGACTCATCAAAAAACTCCTCGCCGAGAATGCCGCTGCCGCCGCCAAGAAAAATCCCATACGAGCCGGTATCATAAATATCATTACCGATAATGCCATTATTGCTGCCGCCCAGAACCGTTACGCCGCTGCCCTGAAAGTAAATTTTATACTCTTTCAAATCCATCGCATCGCCGACATTCCGTATGGTTCCGGCGGAAATCTTGCATCCTGTACAGTCTTTTAATTGCACACCGGTTCCCTCGCTGCACTCAAAAGTGAAACCGCGAAACTCAACGTTTTTGCACCCCTCCATCGAAAGGATGTGTTTGAGGGTGGACGCATAAACGGCTTTGTCGCCAATCGCTTCCGGCGGCCAAAAATACAGCGTCTGAGCCTTACGGTCGTAATACCACTCACCGGGTGCGTCCAGTTCTTCCTTAATCCCGCGGACAAAGTACCGATCCCCGGGGCGGATTTCATAAAAACACCCGGGTCCGAGATTTAAGGTATGAGATTCAGCATCAAAAGACTCCACTGATATAACATAATGCCACCAGTTAAACCGCGGAAAAATGGAAATCTCGCCGTCCTGCGCCTGCTGCCAGGAGCGCGCATCCTCCGCTTTCATTTTCAGCGTCCGTGTCAAACGCGGCAGGTTCCGCTGCCAGAAATCCAAATGCATGTGCGTCTTATAGTAGTCGTCCTCGTCCTCTGGCATCTGATTATACATACCAACCCGTTTGCCATCCACATACGCCCAGTTTCCGCCGTTAAGATCTTCAGGATTGCCATTAGGATAGCGGGCAAGCTCCTGTCGTTTGCCGTTAAAGACCACAACACGAATGCGAGCGTCAGTAAAGCCCTGTTTGGCCAAATCGGCCTTGACAATTTGCCCCTGGTGAGGGACAAAACCAGCAATCGGTTTTCCGCCCAATAAAATAACGGTCTCGTTGGCCGCGGCACGATAAACAATCGGGGTCGATTCGCTGCCGGAATCTTCTTTGCCCAGAGCCAGAGTGTTCGGCAGTACATACTCGCCCTTCCTTACGATCACCGTCACATCGCCTTTCAGGCCGCCTTTCGCCTTCAGCTCTCGAATGGCGTCCCGTGCACGCTCCAGGGAAGAAAATGGCGCATCAGACGTTCCGGGATTGGTATCATTGCC
>CAZVXR010000275.1:0-20861 GCA_964630865.1 uncultured Pirellulales bacterium
GCTGGAGATCGCGATCTCCAGCGGCGTTGGCGCTACGGATAAGACCACGCAGGCCTTATAGTGTTTGCAGAGTTGATCCGCCAGTTCGCCAAATCGCTGCGGCGGCCATAGTTTACTGGGGCCAAATGCCCCGCCGGGGACGAGGATGATTAGCGGGCCGGATGATTTTCGGGCTTCGGGGAACGTGATGGAAAAGATTTCTCGGTCCCGGTCAGTTACGCCAATCGAAAGCGTCTTATCCCGGCTTTCCGCTCCGACCCGTTGAGCCAGATTCAAGTAATAGTCAACGACGGAAACGGGGACAAAATTGCCGTTTTGTCTTTTGGGTTTGAGCCGGTCGGTCAGCAGGATATTTCGTGTGTCTCTGGCATAACCGATGCGTCGCTTGACGCCGGCCAGAAAAACGGTCAGCGCACTGCCGAAAGAGTTTTTGAGCAGGATCGCGGTATCGAATCGCCGAGATTGCAAGCGGCGGACAAGCGACAGAAAAGACTCCTTGTTTTCAATCCATTCATCGCATGAGGACGTCGGCTCCAGGAAGGCTTTGATGACGGGGCTTGCCAGGAAGGTAATGCGGGCGTCGGCGAAATGGCTTCGTATTGCCGCCAGTGCCGGGGTTGATAAAATGGCGTCGCCCAGCGGGGAGGGAAGCCAAATCAGGATATTTTTTGCGACGGTCGGAGCCATTGTGTTCTATTTAACTCCGAGTTCGCATCAGGAAAAATGTCAGTGCCATTAATTGGAGGACGCCCGCGAATCCGAGTACAACCAGCGTCGAATCGCTGGGGCGTGTGGAGTCAAGAAAAAACCACATCGCAACAACCAGGCAACCGACAGCGAGAACTTGACACGCCCCGGCTACAATCATCCAGACAGAGAAATCCTCTTCGCGTCCGAGTTTGTAGGCCATTTTCAAATGGGTCAATACATCGTGCAGCAGCGTTTCGGTATGCGACTGTAAATTTATGCCTGCGCTGTCGCTGTGAGCTGCTGGAGCGGGAGCCTGTGGCAAAATTTCCACGGGCGTTTTATCTTCGAGCGGCTCCTGGACTTTTGAAACGTCGGCATCCGCTGGTTGCAAGGGTATTGGGAGGTTATCCGTTATGGGCTGTGTCGGATCAGCCGTCTTTGCCGGAGCAGGTTCCAACGGCTTGGCGGCAGGGAGTGCCGGAGCCGGTTTGGTTGTGCCGGGCTCTGACTGGGGTTGCCGTTCAAACATTCGGATAATATTGACTGCCTCACGAATATTGACGGCTTGACGGTCGGGTTCCGGGTCAGCAGGATTTTTTGTCGCGGGTTTAACTGGATTATTAATTAGGATAGTCTTGCAACCGGCGCGTTTTCCGGCTTCAACATCGCGATAGGAATCGCCGACCATCCACGACGTTGATAAGTCGATGTCTAATTTCTGTGCCGCCTCCAGCAGCATCCCCGGCGATGGTTTACGGAGATTGCTTTCGGTCCGATATTTTGAAATTACGCCATCCGGATGGAAAGGGCAATAAAAAATCGCATCCAGATAGACGCCTTCGTCGGCTAGCAGTTTTTCAAGGGTGTGATGAATCTGGGCCAGGGCTTCTTCAGTAAGGATGCCGCGGGCGATACCGGATTGATTGCTGACAACAACAAGGCGGAATCCCATTTTGCGCAATTGCGCAAGGGCCGCTGCCGTTCCAGGCAGAAGCTTGACCTGACTGGGCTGGCTGATATATCCGGGATCCTCAATGAGTGTATTGTCCCGATCCAAAAATACCGCTTTAGATTTCATGGTTCTTAGTTCGTAGAATTAGTTGTGCTATAGTGCTAATGCTGCCTCATTTTTTCAATCGTCGATGTCGTGCTTTTGCCTTCGACCATCGGCGACAAAACGACTTTGCCGCCGTGGGATTCAACAAATTCTCTGCCGATGACGCCTTTTTCCGCCCAGTCAGTTCCTTTAATTAGAATATCCGGCTTGACTTGTTTTATTAGTTCCAGTGGATCGGGCTGCTCAAAAAAGGTAACATAATCGACGCATTCCAGCGCCGCCAGCACGGCCGCACGCTCATGCTGATTATTGATTGGCCGCGTTGGGCCTTTGATCTGCCGGACGGAGCTGTCAGAGTTAAGTCCGATAACCACGATATCGCCGTGGGTCTTGCAGAATTTAAGATATTCGATGTGTCCAATATGCAGCACGTCAAAACACCCATTAGTAAAGACGATCTTCTGTCCGCTGCGGCGGTAATACTCCAATTCATCCACCAATGAGGGGATTTCGCGAATTTTTCCGGCCTTGCCTTTACGCGAGGCGATGATTTCGTTGACAATTTCATCAATGGTAATGGTGGCAACGCCAAATTTTTCAACTTCCAGTCCTGCTGCGATATTGGATAGCTGTACGGCTGTTTTGTAGTCACATCCAGCGGCCAGCGCTACGGCAATGGCCGCCAGCATCATATCGCCCGCACCGGTAACATCATAGACGGTTCTCGGTTGGGTCGGAATTTGTTCAGACAGATTTTTTGTGTGCAGATAGGCGCCTTCTTTGTCTAACGTAATCACCGCCGCGTCAAGCGATAACTGATTGAACAGTTTAACTGCCGCCTGCTTTGCCGCGTCCATTGAACTAATGACTATTCCCGATGCGACAGAGGTTTCCTTGCGATTGGGCGTAATGAGAGTTGCGCCGGTGAATTTGGAATAATCTTCGTGTAGCGGGGGGTCCACGAGGACCTTTTTGCCGGCTTGTTTGGCAAGCTGAATCAGTTCCTGACAGAAATCCCGCTGCAAAATGCCCTTGTTGTAGTCCTGTAAGCAGACAATGTCAGATTGAGCCAGTGAGTGCTTGTAGCTATCCAGCAGTCGCTTGGAGTCGGACGATTGGAGCGGCTCAGTAATTTCGTCGTCGATACGCAGCAATTGCTGGCGATGGCGATGTTGGGCAAGACCAATGACACGCTGCTTGGTAATTGTGGGTCTATCCTGTAAGGTAATCAGGCCGGAAATATCCGCCCCCTGTTTTTCGAGCAGCGAACGAAGTGTTCGGCCATTGTCGTCGTTGCCAGTAATCCCGATACAGCGACACCGTGCGCCCAGCGCCAGCACATCGGCAGCCACCGAAGCTGCGCCGCCGCAGGCATAGTCGCGGCTGACGACCTTAAGTATCTGTACCGGCGCTTCGGGGCTAATGCGAAGGGCGTCGCCATAGACATACATATCCAGCATAAAATCGCCCACCAGCAACACGGTTGGCGAACCTAAAGAGGTTACGATTTTTAATAAATCCGATTGACTCATTCTATACTATATCCATTATGGAAGTTTTTTCTTGATCGTCTGATCCACCAATGCCTTGATTGTATCGGAATTTGCGGCAAAATCCAGCTCCATTGCTATTGAACCGAAAGAAATCCTCTCAATTTGACGGCAGAAGACCGCCGATTTGACCCAGTCTTTGGGGGTGCAGATGGCGATATCGGCGCCGCTTTTAACTGCGTCGTCGGCAATCGCCTTGATATCTGGCAGCGTAAAGACGTGGTGATCGTTAAAAAACCGTGTTTCCGTAACCGTCATCCCGCATTCGGTCAGGCAATTGACGAATGCCTGTGGATTGCCGATGCCGCAATAAACGTACAGTTTTTTTTGTTTCAGTGTTTCCAGAGGCGCTGTCTGGCCGGTTGGAGTAACTAAATGTGTCAGTCGATGCGTGGCAAGGGCGATTGGAATCTCGCCGGCAATGTTGCGGATCGTTGTTTCAATCTGGGCAATTTGTTCGGCGGTTGCCAGGTCGAATCGCGTGATAATTACCGCGTTGGCGCGTCGGATTGCGCTGACAGGTTCACGCAACAAACCGCCCGGGAGTAATTTGCCGTATCCGAAAGGACATGTTGCATCAATAGCGAGGATATTCAGATCCCGCATAAGCCTGCGATGCTGAAATCCATCATCCAGCACCAGCGCCTCGCAGTGAAATTGCTCAATCGCTTTTTTCGCTCCGGCAACTCGGTCGGGATTGACAAAAACCTGCACGCCCGGACAGCTTTTAACCAGCAATGCCGGCTCGTCGGATACCTCGCCTGCGGTGGTTTTGTAACCCCGCGTCAAAACGGCCACACGTAAGCCTTTCTGGCTCAGATAGCGACACAACCAGATAACCAGCGGAGTTTTACCCGTGCCGCCGGTGGTGATGTTGCCGATGCTGATGACCGGCACAGCAACGCCATAACTTGACAGCAATCCGCTGTCATACATCAAGTTTCGAGAACGCACCGCAGCAGTGTAAGGCACAGATGCCCCGGTGAGCAAGCTGCGCAGCAAGACTGCACCGACTGAACGGTTCTTTCCAGAGATAAGCATTCGATATGCTGCTTGATTCAAGGGGATTTCCCCAAACCACGGTTCAAATTTTATCTCATTTTTCGGATAATCGCATCAGCCATTTCTTGGGTGCCGACGGAGGTAGGGTCATTACGGTCGGCTTTCATATCATACGTTACCGATTTGCCTTCGGCGATAATCTCGGCGACAGCTTTTTCGAGTTTGTTCGCCTCTGTGGTCAGTTCCATGTGCTGCAGCATCAATGCGCCGGACAAAATTAACGCAGTCGGATTGACTTTATTGAGGCCTTTATATTTTGGCGCCGAGCCGTGTGTTGCTTCAAAAAGAGCGCCTTTTTGTCCGATATTGGCGCCGGGTGCCATTCCTAATCCGCCAATTAAGCCAGCGCAGAGGTCGCTGAGGATGTCGCCATAGAGATTGGGTAAGACAATTACATCATATAATTCCGGTTTCTGGACAAGCTGCATACACATATTATCGACGATACGGTCTTCGAATTCGATATCTGAGAAGTCTTTGGCGACGCTGCGGCTAACTTCCAGCCATAGCCCATCGGTATACTTCATAATATTGGCTTTATGCACCGAAGTGACTTTCTTGCGGTTATTCTTACGAGCGTACTCAAACGCATAACGGACGATACGGTCTGTGCCTTCAACCGAAATGGGCTTGATGCTGATACCAGCGTTGGGGCCGATTTTCTTTTTGCTGTGATTGTTCAGCCAGCCGATCAATTCCAGCGTTTCGGCAGCGCCTTTTTGATATTCTATGCCGGCGTATAAATCCTCGGTATTTTCACGGACAAGCACAAGGTCGATGTCTTTGTAGTAACTGCGGACGCCTTTGTAGCTTTTGCAGGGCCGGACGCACGCATATAAGTCCAATGCCTGCCGCAGGTAAACGTTAACGCTGCGAAAACCCGTCCCTACCGGAGTGGTAATTGGGGCTTTCAAGCCAATGCCGTTTTTACGGACAGATTCAAGGGTTGCATCCGGTAGAGGAGTTCCGGCGGTCTCCATAATGTCTACCCCGGCCTGCTGAATATCCCAGTCGATTTTTGCTCCGGTTGCATCGATACATCGACGTGTTGCTTCGGCGATTTCCGGGCCGATTCCATCACCCATAATCAGTGTAACTTTTGTCATTGACAGAAAACTCCTGTAATTTAGGTTAAAATTCAGCGAGAATACCCCGCCTTTACTAATGCCGGTATGTTACTTTAATTTTGAGCAGGGGTCAAACAGAAAAGCCTTGTTTATGTCGCATACAAGATATAAATAGTCCTGTATATTCAACAATCGTATTGTCTTCTATTGTTTGAGACTATTTTTGGCTTTATTTAGGACAATATGAAAAGATGTTCACATTTTCTTAAAAAATTCTATAGACGTACTGATAAATGCGATTTATAATGGAACTGTGAACGATGTCGACACTGGACACTGAACGATGTCGACA
Organism: uncultured Pirellulales bacterium; assembly: GCA_964630865.1. Classification (GTDB taxonomy): domain Bacteria; phylum Planctomycetota; class Phycisphaerae; order Sedimentisphaerales; family Anaerohalosphaeraceae; genus Anaeroglomus. The sequence goes on from CAZVXR010000275.1 coordinate 5,779, forward strand.
CTTTATGTCGGCTAAGAAGGGACTGAAAAATGGAATTTTCATGTAGCTGCAAGGCAGTGATGCTTGGCGGGATTAAGCAATGAAAGTATTTATGCTTGGCTGGGAGTTTCCGCCGTTTATCAGCGGGGGCCTCGGTACCGCGTGTCATGGACTGACCAAGGCGATGAGCGATTTGGGTATGGAGGTTTTGTTTGTCTTGCCCAAGCCTTTTCAGCAGCCGTCGGCGGCGATGTCGAATGTTCGGATGCTCACGCCGTTGCAGGTTAAGCCCAAGACGGTTGACGCGACGCAGGAAACAACCACTTTTACGCAAAAAGATTTAAAAAATGTTACTTTTCATGCGATGAATTCGTCGCTTCAGCCGTACGCTACTCCCAAACAATATCAGCAGCAGGTTGAGCAGCTTATCCAAAAAAAGGCCACACAAGAGCAACTCAAGACGTTGGGGGGGATGGACGAGGTTTGCCACTGGCTTAATCAGGAATCGCTCCCGATAGGGCAGCCCGCGCATTACGGCGGCGATATGTACGCCGAGATTCATCGTTATGCAGCGTCGGCTGTGCGGCTGGCTTTGCAGGAACGATTCGACGTTGTCCACGCTCACGACTGGATGACTTATCCGGCCGGCGTTGCGGTTTCCGCCGTCAGCGGTAAGCCGTTGGTTATTCACGTACATTCCACGGAATACGATCGCAGCGGCGAAAATGTCAATCCAATGATTTACGATGTGGAACGCCGGGGCATGCATTCGGCTCGCAGGATTATTGCGGTCAGTCATTTAACGCGTAATATCATTATTTCACGATATGGGGTTACCGGCGACAAAGTAGAGGTCGTCTACAATGGTGTCGAACGCAATGGCGACGCATCACATTACAGCAAAATAGGTATTCGCAGCGATGAGAAAATCGTGCTGTTCTTAGGACGCATCACGATGCAGAAAGGTCCGGAGTATTTTCTGATGGCCGCTCGCAAGGCGCTGGAAGTGATGGACAATATCAAATTTGTGATGGCCGGTTCCGGGGATATGATGCATCGGATGATTGAGATGGCCAACCAGATGGGTATTGGCAATAAAGTGCTCTTTACCGGATTTTTGCAGGGCAAGGATGTTCAGCGTGTTTTCGAGATGGCGGATTTGTATGTGATGCCGTCGGTGTCGGAGCCGTTTGGCATTGCGCCGCTGGAAGCTCTGAATTATGATGTGCCGGTTTTAATCAGCAAACAAAGCGGCGTCGCTGAAGTGCTTCATCACGTCCTGAAAGTCGATTTCTGGGACGTTGCGGAAATGGCGAATAAAATACTGGCCGTTTTGAAGTACCCTCCGCTGCAACTGACTTTGCGTGAACACGGCAATTTTGAAGTTCGCAAGCTGCGGTGGTCGGACGCGGCCAAAAAGTGTTTGAAAATATATCAGGAAACAACGCAGGGCGGCTGATCTGCCCGATAAAGATAAGGAAAATTATGCCGTCGGTTTGTTTTTACTTTCAGGTTCATCAGCCTTTCCGTCTTCGGCATTACACGATTTTCGATAAGACGCCGAACTACTTTGACGATTTTCGAAATGCCTCCATTTGTCGTAAAGTAGCCAATAAGTGTTATTTGCCGACCAATCGGCTTTTATTGGATATTATTCGCCGATACGAGGGGCGATTTAAAATTGCATACAGCTTAACCGGGGTCGTGCTGGAGCAGTTTCAGCAGTTTTGCCCAGAGGTGATGAGCACCTTTGACGCCTTGGCGCAAACGGGCTGCGTTGAATTTCTGGCGGAAACATATTACCACAGCCTTAGCTTTCTTTACTCGCGCCAGGAATTCATCGAACAGGTCACAATGCAGTCGAATTTGATCCAGAAATTGTTCGGACAGACACCGCGGGTTTTTCGTAATACCGAACTGATTTATAATAACCAGCTTGCCGAAGCCATCGAATCGATGAGCAAATTTGACGCGGTGATTACCGAGGGAGCCGATCATATTCTTGGGCATCGCAATAGCAATTTTGTGTATCGTCCGCCGAATACCAAAAACCTCAAACTGCTGCTTAAAAACTATTCGCTCAGCGACGATATCGCGTTTCGTTTCAGCAATCGCCAGTGGAATGAGTATCCGCTGCTGGCGAATAAGTTTGCCGCCTGGGTCAACCGGATCAACGGTAACGGCCAGGTGGTCAATCTGTTTATGGATTATGAAACGTTTGGCGAACATCAGTGGCAGGATACGGGTATTTTTGATTTTATGGCACATCTGCCGCAGGAAGTGCTGAAGATTCCGGATAATGATTTCAAGACGCCCAGCGAGGTTGCCGAAGCCTACCCTGCGATGGACGTTGTCGACGTGCCGCATATTATCAGTTGGGCTGATACCGAGCGGGATTTGTCGGCATGGCTGGGCAATGCGATGCAGTCTAACGCATTGCACGAGGTCTATCGCATCGAAAAATTAGTCAAGCAGGTCTGCGATGAACAACTGCTGTCCGACTGGCGAAAATTGCAGACCTCCGACCACTTTTATTACATGTGCACCAAGTACTTCGCTGACGGCGATGTGCATAAGTATTTCAATCCTTATGATTCGCCGTACGATTCTTATATCAATTATATGAACGTACTGAACAGTCTCAGGGCGCGCTGCGAGCAGATTCTGGGGCTTGCTCCGACGGCGGACTCTAAAATCTGAAATTCAATTCGCTTGACCAATTGAGTATTCATGGGTGTGACCGAGTTATGGCAAAGATAAATAAGCATATCGATGGCGAGTGTCTGTCTTTTGATTTGAAAGACAGTACGCCGGAACAACTGATCGAAAAAGAATGGCTTTTGACCAACAGCCGTGCTGGGTTTGCCGCCGGGACGTTAGCCGGATGCAACACCCGCCGTTATCATGCAATGCTGATCGGGTCGTCCAATCCACCGGCCAATCGCATCAAGGCGCTGGCCAACTGTTTTGAGACGGTTCATCGGGGCGACAAAGAGTTTTCATTTAGCTGCTTTGAGTTTGACAACGCCTTTCATCCGCGGGGTTTTCGCTATTTGCGTTCATTTCACAGCGACATTGGCGTCCATTGGGATTATGATCTGGAGTTTGTCAAGGTAAAACGCTCACTTTATCTGCTTGCCGATAGTGATGTCGCTGCGATTGTCTATACCTTTTCAGATGTTACAGCAGGCTTTGATTTTGCCGTCCGGCCCTTTGCGGGATTACTCGATTTTCACCACCTGCAGCACAATTCCAGCTCTCTTTATTCCCTCTGGAATGATCAGGAAATTACCATACAAACGAATAGTGACTCGAATGGCAAACTGCTGCTGCATAGCGATATGATGCGGTTTGAACAGCAGCCGCAGTGGTGGGATCGCTTTCTATATCGTCAGGAGCGCCGTCGGGGGCAGGATTGCTACGAAGACCTCTGGTCGCCGGGCGTGTTTAAACGTCGTATCGAAACATCCTGCCGGATTGTTTTATGGGCGGGTTTTTCCGGTTCGGCGGAGCTGGAGAATCCACTGGATCAATTGGACATCGATGTGGTTCTCGATGGCCTGATGCTCAGTGGCAAAGAGCGCCTTACAAACAGCGACCCTGCCGAGCCGATTCAGCAGCAGCTTTTCCGTGCGTCGGCTCAGTTTCTTGTCGAACGCAATCTCAACAACCGTCCTACTCCGACCATTATCGCCGGATATCCGTGGTTTGTCGATTGGGGACGCGACACATTTATCTCGCTGGAAGGGCTGTGTCTTAGCGCTGGCCGTTATCAGGTCGCTTCTGGTGTGCTTGAGACCTTTGCCCGCGCTGTCAGCGAGGGGATGATTCCGAATCGCTTTGACGATTACGGCCAGGCGGCCCATTACAACAGCGTTGACGCCTCGCTGTGGTTTATTCACGCGGCATTCGCGTATCTGCGGACCACCAATGACCGCCAGACTTTCAGCGGCAAACTGCTGCCTGCGGTGCGTTGGATTGTTGATGCTTACCGTCGAGGGACGCGGTTTGAAATCCACGCTGATCACGACAGTCTGATTTCCGCGGGCAATGCCGACACGCAGTTGACCTGGATGGATGCCAAATGCAACGGCGTTACCTTTACCCCGCGATATGGCAAGGCGGTTGAGATTAACGCCTTATGGTATAATGCTCTTCGCAATCTTGAGCTTTATCATCAGGATAAAAATGTTGAACAGACGGCGTTTTATCATACCCTTGCCGATCAGGTGCAGGCCCACTTTGCCAGGTTATTCTGGAATGATAAAGCCGGATGTCTGTATGATTGTATTCTGCCGGATGGTGCGCAGGATGCAAGCATTCGACCCAATCAGATTTTTGCGGTCAGTCTGCCGTTTTCGCCGCTGACCCAGGCGCAGCAGGAGGCGGTGGTGCAGGTCGTTCACGACCATTTGCTGACCCCATTCGGTCTGCGGACGCTTAGTCCTACCGATAGCCGCTATGTCCCTCGTTATGAGGGTAATCCGTTTGAGCGTGACTCGGCCTATCATCAGGGCACGGTATGGCCGTGGTTGATTGGGCCGTTTATCGAGGCGTACCTGCGTACCCACGCATTTAGCCCCGAAGCCAGGCGTCAATGCGGGATATTTCTGGAGCCCTTGCTCAGGCAATTGATGGAGGAAGGCTGCGTTGGCACGCTCAGCGAAGTTTTCGACGGCGATCCGCCGCAAAAACCCAAAGGCTGCTTTGCCCAAGCCTGGAGCGTAGCAGAAACGCTGCGTGCCTGGACATTGATTCATCGAAAGTAATCTATCCGAGTGAGCCTTTCTGTTATTGGACAAAACAGGTGTTTTAGGTACAGGAAGTCGGTTTTGTATCCTTACCCTCCAGCTGCGGGTGTTTGCAAATCTCTCGGCGGTCAATCAGATTGAGCCGGTGACAGTTGTTCCTGATTTCAGCCGATTTATGAGGCGGGACAAGGATTCTTATAAGATAACACATCGCCAGCGAGAGCACAATAGGGTCTGACTCGCTCTGTTTTTTCCATCGATGTCAATTTCGGCATTCTCAATCCAAAAGGTGTTGACATCGCGTGGGAACTATTGAATAATAGGTAACGAAAATATTTAAACTATCGGACCTCGGCAGAGGTCTTCTGGAGCAAGCCTATGCATTGCGATTCAGATTAAAATTTGCGAATTAGCTAAAAGGATAAAAACAGGAGTAGGTCTTTATCGACAAGGAGAGATTTATGAGATTATGGTTCATCGGAACACTGATTGTTATGGGGGCGTTCAATTCTGCATGGGCGGGCAGTGACGCAAACTCCCTGCCGCAGCGGCCTACCCGCGCACAGAGTTTTCTTGGTATTCATTTTGATTTTCATGCTGGCCCGCAGAATATGCGGATAGGTGAAAATGTTACTGCGCAGATGGTTGAGCGTATCATAGACAAGGTTGGACCTGATTATATTCAGGTTGACAGCAAAGGACACCCCGGCTACAGCAGCTATCTTACGGTTGCAGGCGTCCGAGCGGGCGGTTTTGTCGGTGATCCGCTGCGTATCTGGCGAGAGGTTACGGCTCGTCGGGGTGTGGGACTATATGCCCATCATTCCGGCGTTTTTGATATGCGAGCGGTGCAGGATCATCCTGAATGGGCAGCCATCGATGAAAAAGGCCAGATTAGCACGAAAAACACCTCGGTATTCGGACCCTATGTTGATGATAGGTTGATACCTCAATTTAAGGAACTCTGCAGGGATTACGGTCTTGACGGAGTATGGATCGATGGCGAATGCTGGGCGCACCAGCTTGATTACAGACCCGAAGTGATGGCTCTCTTCAAGAAAAAAACGGGGCTTGACAAAGTGCCGGAAACCATGAACGACCCCAATTTTCTTGTCTTTGCTGAAATATGCAGGGAGGGGTTTCGGGCCTATCTGAGGCACTATGTTTCAGTGATGCATGAGTTTGACCCCAACTTTCAAATCGCCAGTAATTGGGCCTTTTCTTCGCTTATGCCGGAGCCGGTGTCTTCAGATGTTGATTTTATATCAGGCGATTTTGCTCCGCAGGACAGCGTCAATACCGCACGTTTTGATGCCAGATGCCTGCGACTGCAAGGCAAACCCTGGGATCTGATGGCATGGAGTTTCAGAAATCCGCAGCAAGATGGCGTTCAAATGACTAAATCGGCCGTTCAACTCAAACAGGAGGCGGCAATTGTTGTGGCCTTGGGCGGTGGATTTCAGGTGTATTTCCAACAGAAAGCAGACGGTTCTATATTCGATTGGCAGATGGATGTCATGGCTGAGGTCGCAACGTTTTGCCGCCAGCGTCAAAGTATCTGTCATCGCGCAACACCCGTGCCTCAGACGGCGATAGTATTTTCCACCAGCCAACTCTATCATCTGGAACGCAAACCCTTTGGAGGCTGGGGATCCAATACCTACTCTCTTGAGGGTATGTTGCGATGCCTGCTCAATAGTCAACATTCCGTTGACGTTCTTATGGAACATCAACTGAAAGGGCATACCGGGGAGTATCCCCTGATTGTTGTGCCGGAATGGAAATATCTTGACAAACAATTGTGTGAAGAGCTGGTCCAGTATGCTTCAAATGGCGGCAGTCTGCTGCTGATTGGACCCGATGCGGCCGCACTTTTCAAAGATCAGCTTGGCGTGGATTTCAAGCAGCGGCAGCCCAAAAGTTATCGCTGGCTTGAATATAAAGGTATTTTGGTGGGTACGAATTCTGAACTTCAGGTTGTCCAGGCACACAAAGGGACAGAGGTTCTCGGCCGACTGTTTGAGGAAAATGACGTCAAAAAGCCATTTGAGGTCGCTGCCACCATCGCCCCCTGCGGCAAGGGTCAGATTGCCGCCATATATCTGAATCTGGGCGAGATGTATATAAAATCAAAAACCGTGGTTGCGCGGGATTTTGTAGAGGATATCGCCAAAAAGCTCTTTCCTGACCCACTTGTTACTGTCAAAGGTTCGCACGATATAGATGTCGCCGTCAATCGTCAACAGGAAAGGCTGTGCATCAATCTTGTCAATGCTGCCGGGCCGCATGCCGAGGGCAACGTCTATACGTATGATGATATTCCCGCCATCGGACCTTTGGAACTGACTGTTAAATCTGATAAACAGCGACCGCAAGTAATGCTTGAACCCGGCGGACAGAGACTTAGTTATACCTACAGCAAAGGATATTTACATATTACGGTGCCCAAGGTGGCGATTCACGAAATAGTGAGTATCCAGTAGGGCTGTTTTCGCTCGCGATTTTACCCAGAAAATTCTTTTAATACACATGAATAGAAAAAGGAAAACTGCTTGATGAAATTGAATTTTATAGATTACGGGATTATCGTTTTGTATTTTATTATTCTTATCGGCATTGGCCGATTTCTCAAAAAACGCGCATCGGCCAGTCTTGACGACTATTTTCTGGCTGGCCGGAGTATGCCGTGGTGGGCATTGGGTATATCGAATATGGCCGCATGGCTGGATATGACCGGCACGATGGTGATCGTTTCATTTCTGTACCTGCTTGGCCCTCGCGGACTTTATATTGAGTTTCGGGGAGGCGCCTGCCTGGGTCTTATTGCGTTGATGTTGTGGGTGGGTAAATGGCACCGGCGCAGTGGGGTCATGACGGGGGCAGAATGGATGATTTATCGCTTTGGCGATGGTTTTTGGGGACATTTTGCTCGTCTTGCGTCTGTTGTTTCGACGGTTATATTCTCGCTGGGGCTGCTGGCCTATTCATTTGTTGGGGCGGGGTTGTTCTTGTCGATGTTCTTGCCGTTTTCGCCGCTGACCTGCTCTATTATTATGATGGTTATTACTACGATCTACACTTTGGAATCGGGTTTTTATGGTGTCGTGGTAACGGATGTTTTTCAATCGCTGTGTATCTGGGTAGCGGTGGTGTTTATTGTTGTAATGGTTGCCGTCAAACTCTCAGGGCAGGATCTTACCGCGGTTGCCATGGCGGTAACCGGCAATGCCGAGTGGACTACGACGGTGCCGCAATGGCAGACCGCTATGCCCAAAGGGTATGAAAACTACAGTCTTCTGTGGGTCGTGGGTGGGTTTTATCTGTTTAAGTCTGTGGTTCAGGGAATGAGCGTCGGGGCGGACCCTAAGTACTTTGGCGCCCGCAATGACCGTGAATGCGGATTGCTGAGTTTTATGTGCGGCTGGATGATGATGCTTCGGTGGCCTCTGATGCTGGGCTTTGCAATTCTGGGATTATTTCTGGTCAAAGACCTTTTCCCCGACCAGGCGGTTTTGATGTCGTCGGCGGAGCTTGTCAAACAGCATGTCGGCACGGTCAGCGAAAGTCAGTGGCCTGAGGTTCTCGCCGGGATCTGCAATAATTCTTCGGGGTATGCCCCAGAGCTTGTCGGTGGTCTTCAAAATCTGCTCGGCGATCAGTGGCAGTCTAAGCTTAATCTGCTCAGTTTCAACGGCACGGTCAACCCGGAAAGGATTTTACCTGCGGTACTGCTGTTCAATATCCCGCTGGGATTACGGGGACTGATTATCGTTGCCCTGCTTGCCGCGGCGATGTCAACGTTCAATTCGATAATTAATATGACTACGGGTTTTCTTACCAAAGATTTCTATCAGGGTTATATCCGTCCGAAAGCTTCCAACAAAGAGCTTATTTACCTCAGTTACGTCTTCAGTATTTTGCAGGTAGTGATCGGCTTGGCGATGGCCTATTCCACCGAAAGCATCAACGTTATTTGGGGTTGGCTGATGATGGGGTTGTCCGCCGGGCTGATGGTGCCGACCTTGTTGCGGCTGTACTGGTGGCGTTTTAACGGCAGTGGTTTTGCGATTGGTATGGCCGCAGGTCTTGGGGCGGCTATTCTTCAGCGTACCTATTTACCGGCCATGATCGAATGGCAGCAGTTTGTGTACATCCTCGGCATTGGTCTGCTTGGCTCGATTATCGGAACCTATCTGACTCCGCCTACCAGCCGAGCGGTTCTTGAGCATTTTTACAAAACGACCCGACCGTTTGGACTCTGGAAACCGCTGGAGCGTATCCTGCCCGAAAGTGTCCTTGCCGCGACCAAGCGGGAACATTTCTATGACATTGTCTCATTGCCGTTTACATTAGGCTGGCTGGTTACCATTCTGCTGATGCCGATGCAGTTAATGATACATGCCTATCCCGCTTTTTGGGGTACGTTTGTGATCTTTGCGGTTTCGATGGTCGGATTGTATTTCTTCTGGTACCGGCAGCTGCCGCCTAAAGAAGAGTAAACCAGGAACCTTTACAAAGATTGCCTCGCTGATGAAAACCGTTGTGTATAATTTGGGTCTTGCGTGTATCGCGGTACTGTGTCTGTTGAGCATCTTCGGGGCGTTTCTCGGTGCCGAAAAGGCGCAGGCTTTTTTTAATTCGATTCCGCTGGCAGTATTTTGGGTGCTGCTGCTGGCATTGCTGGCTGCCGCGGTCGTCGCATTTAAGAGTATCCAATCCCAGCCGATGCTGTTTCTGATGCATCTTAGCTGCATCTTTATCCTGTTTGGCGGCTTGTGGGGTTCACAGGCCGGGCTTATGTGGTTTAGCCCCGGCAAAGTCTATAAAGGGTACATCAAACTCTACCCCGGTCAGAAAGCCAATCAAGTGTACATCGAGTCGGAAGATCGCATGGTCAACCTCGATTTCGAGGTCGGATTGCAGGATTTCCAGATTCACTATTACGACAAACCACTCACACTGCTGTGTATTCAGTCGGATTTGGGAAGCTGGGAATTTCCCGCGGCAAAAGGTACTGAATATAGTCTTTCCGAACAGGCCGGCAGGATGCGCGTGCTGGAAGCTTTTGACAATCTCAAAATCCGCATGGAAAACGGCAAGCCCATCGCTTCCGAAGGCCCCGCTACCCAATCCAATCCCGCATGGCTATTAGAATTCATCGCCCCTGACGGTCAGGTAACCCAGCAGTTCGTCTTTGAAAAACTCTCCGGCCACATGATGTCCGGTTATAAATTTAGGGTCTCGGTACATAAGCGGGGGGCTATGGCCAAAGACTACATCAGCGACGTTATCCTCATCAAAGACGATCAGCCTGTCGCTCGCAAAAAAATCGAGGTCAATCACCCGCTCTATTATGCCGACTACGGCTTCTACCAAAGCTCGTACGGAGAGGATGAGTCTGGGACGTATTCTGTTTTGCAAATGGTATCCCATCGGGGCGTCCAGACGGTTTTCGCAGGTTATCTGCTGCTGACCATCGGCTTATTCGGGCACTTCGGACTGAAAATCATTCGGCAAAGGACTCGGCGTAGTGCAGCTTAAATACTCAATAGAGGCGTATCTGATTTACATCGCGATGGCCGCCAGTGTCGTTGGCATCGTGTTGTATTTGGCTCGTAGAGCGATAGCGTCCATGCTCTTGGGCTTTCTTGTCTGTGCAGTGCTGCTGTTGGCGTGGGTTCTAAGGTGGAGCCATGTTGGCCATATCCCAATGCAGAATATGTTCGAGGTATTTTTGACGCTGGGGGTGTTTATGCTGCCGATAGGGGGGGCCGCACGTTATTTAACGGGCATCCAAAGCAGAGCGGATAAGCTGGGTGATTATATGCTCATGCTGGTGATTCTTTTTCCGGCGGGATTTATCTTTTCCGACCAGATGCAAAAGCTGCCTCCCGCATTGCAAAGTCCGCTGTTTGGTCCCCATGTGGCGGTGTATATGCTCTCGTATATCCTGATGGCAAAGGCCGCGGTGCAGGCTTGGCTGGGGCTTGTTCAACCTGAAGCAAAACTGGAATTATCCAAAGACTATGAAAAATCCGCCTATCTGATGGTGTGTATTAGCTTTCCATTTCTGAGTTTGGGGCTGTTTCTGGGCAGCTTCTGGGGTAAGCTTGCCTGGGGCGACTGGTGGGGTTGGGATCCTAAAGAACTCTGGTCTCTGGCCTGCTGGCTGATGGTTGCTTTCTATTTCCACTGGCGATATTTATATGGACAAACCCGACCTCGTATCAATTGTATCTGGGTTATTCTGGGGTTTGTCTTTATTGTCATTACGCTATTATGGGTCAATTTATCCCGTACTTTTTCCGGGATGCACAATTACGCATCTTGACTCATTGAGCATCATTTAGGCTTTAATAGGGGGCGAACAAGAAGATCGTATTCCTGATGTCCGACCACTTCAACATCGACAAATTTGCCAACCTGCACAATATGTCTATCAAATAGACATATACTGTCGATGTGCGGTGCCTGTCCATAAAACCGGCCGATTGTACCGGTTTCTGTTTTTTCATCGACCAAGACTTTCAAGCGATTCCCGACCCTTTTTTTTACTTTCGCAAACGCAATCGGCTGTTGGGTCAGCATCACTTTTTCAGTTCGCTTTTGGCGGATGGTGTCGAGCAGTTGGTTGCTTAGCGATGCCGCTTCCGTACCCGGCTCCGGAAAAAATGGAAAGCACCCCAAGGCGTCAAATTCCGCCCAGCGGACAAATTCCAGTAATTCTCGGAATTGCGACTCGGTTTCTCCGGGAAAGCCTGCGATCAGTGTTGTTCGCAAGACAATATCCGGGATTGCTTTGCGGAAAGCCTCAATCAATTCCATCGTGCTGGCTTTAGTGTGAGACCGCCGCATGGATTTGAGAATGTCATCGTTGATATGCTGAACGGGGATGTCGGCATAGTGGACCACCTTTTCGCTGTTGGCCATTGCGGCAATTAAATCAGCATCGATGCTCGCCGGATATAAGTACATCAGTCGTATCCATTTAAGCGAAGGGAGTTTTTCCATCTCGGCCAGCAGTTTAACCAGTCCGCTTTTAAGCCCCATATCCCGGCCATAGAAATTGCTGTCCTGGGCAATCAAACTCAATTCGATTGCACCGCTATCAATAAGTCGCTTTGCCTCATCCAGAATCGAATCCATCGGTTTTGAGCGAAATGGACCTCGAATCGCTGGAATCGTGCAAAATGAACATCGACGATTGCACCCTTCGCTGATTCGCAGGTAAGCCCAGTGGGCAGGCGTAATCCGCAGTCGGTCGCGGTCATCTGGGGCGGTGATTGGGAGCGGGTTCAAGTAAAAATGGGTTTGTTTCGTATCGTCCAGTTCGAGGTCTCGCAGGACGTTTTCGATGGAATCCCGACCTGCCAGACCGACAATGGCGTCAATGGAATTGGCTTCGTTTTGCAAATCCTCGCCAAGCCGCTGAGACAGGCAGCCTGCTACGATGACTTTACGAACTTTGCCTTTTTTCTTTTGACGCAGAGCCTGACGGATGGCGTCGAGCGCTTCTTGCTTGGCCGGTTCGATGAAGCCGCAGGTATTGATGATGACAACATCTGCATTATCTGGGTCTGCGTTTAAAACAAATCCCGCCATACCGAGCTTTGCCAACATGGCTTCGGCATCCACCATATTTTTGGGACAACCGAGAGCGATAAAACCTACAGTTTTCAGTGGAATAATATCTTTTTTGCTATTTACTTTTGTCATTGTTGCGATAGAGTATCACAAGTCCCCGGTTTCGTCCATCAGAATTCACCACTCTGGAAACAAGACATAAATTGCCCAAAGAATTTTGAAATAATTGAAACCCCAGGGTGATTCTGTGGCGTCTAAGTGGCGTAAATTGTCTGAAAAAGGATAAAAGAGTCCAATTTTGGAGGAGATATTGAGATATTGCCGACTTAATTATAGCATAACCTCAGCTTTATGAGATATTGAGGATAATGAGACAGTTGTTGCGACAATGGATTACCGGTTTTGGGGATTTTGCGCTGTGTCGCCGGATAGGCGGGGCGACTGTGGTGGCTGCTGCGCTGGTGTTCTTTTCCGGCTGCGGGGATATTTTCAACAAAAAGCCTACTGAAATCGAATCGCGGGCGATTCTCAATGAACTCGGTCGCATTCGGGAAAATCCGAATGTAACCAATCCGATGCCGGATGTGTATCGCGGTCCAACCCGACGTATGGCGGCCGAGGGGGGGGTTAAGGTGTTTTATTTCGCGAAAAATACGCCGGTGCCAACCTTGGCGGAAAATGTCAAGGAGTTAGGTTTAAATGTCAGCCAAAATCCATCAACCAACCAGCTTATCCTGCATTGTCCGGATGACCAGCAAGCTGACAATGTGCTGGAGTATCTTAAACGGATTGACGTTGCTCCGATTCAAGTCAATATTGATTGTCTGATTTTGGAGCGATTTGGTAATGTGAACAAAGATTGGGAATCCGCTGTTTTGATTGATAATCTTTTCGGGACAGGTATTGCTCTGGGGAATAACAAGGTAGCCCCCTCTGGAAAACTCAACCCCGCTTTTCCCGGCGCTCGGCTGCGTGAGCCCAAAAGAGGTGATTTTGGTTTCATTTTGGGTTACAACAACAACGCGGAGGTAGGCCATCGTGTTCGAATGTCCGTTGATATGCTGGTTTCGCGAGGGTATCTTAAAATTTTAATGAATCCATCGATTGAGACGCTCAATGGCAAGCCGGCAAAGGTTGAGATACGCGATAAAACTCCTGTTGCAATAACAGTAAGCAACCAGAATTTGCCATCATACGAATTGGTCGATTACCGCCCTGTTGCCGACAGTCTTGAGGTGACTCCGTATGTTTATGCCGATGGCGTGATTGGGTTGAAGACAAAGGCTGTTATCGGTTCCAGTTCGCAGCCTGAAGGAGTAGCACAAACTTCGATTATTACCGAACGTTCGGTGGAGATTGCGGAAAATCGTATTGATCCGGGCAAAAGTCTGGTCATTGGCGGAATGCGCAGAAGTGAAAATCGTTCGGTGGTTCGCGGGGTGCCATTCCTGAAAGATATTCCGATTCTCGGCATTCTGTTTTCCAGTAAAGATTTTGAGGAAAGCGCGACCGAGATTATTTTCATTCTGACGCCGTCGATTTCCTCCGGCGGGACGGAATACTCCCAAATGGCTGCGACGCTGCGCGAAAAACAGCGTATGGTAGAACCGGAAGATGGTCTGGCCAATGTATTTACTGGCCCAATGGGCACAGATGTTTACACAAAACATGTAACGGAAGAGGCGTATAAGTCCGAGGCTGAACGGATCAAAGCGCAGCGTGAGACGATAAATGCCCAGCGTGAAGCCGACAGCCACCGCCATCAGGCTGAGTTTGCCCGTCTGGATGCCGCACAGCTAAAAGCTCAGGCAGAGCGAGCCCAGCGGCAAGCTGAAGAAGCTCGCAAGCAGATCGAGCAAGCCAAAGCCGCCACGACGGAGGCCCAACAGCAGACCGAGGCTGAAAAACTGCGTATCGGCGGGCTTGAGCAGGAGATGCAAAAGTTGAAACTCGATGCGGAAAAGGCGACACTGGAGGCTCAAAAGGCAACTGAGCAGGCCCAGCGGGATGAGCAGAAAGCGGCAGAATTAGACGTTCAAGCCCAACAGGCCATGCAGGCGGCTGAGAAAGCCCGGCAAGATGCGGAAAAAGCCCGCCAGCAGGCAGAACAAATTGAAAAGCAGCGGCAGGAAGAAGCGGCCGCGGAGGCGGCTGAAAAAGCCAAAGCGGAAGCCGAAGAAAAGGCTCGGCAGGATGCCGCGGCAGCAGCCCAAGCTCAGCTATCGCCAGCGGCACCGGCGGCGCCCGCGGAGACCTCGCCAGCGCCAGCACAAGAACCCAATGCAGTGGGGCAAAAGTGATGATGCTGAACTATATTAAAGAATACTTTATTCGTTTGGCATTTTCAGTCGGCGACAGACTGTGCCAAAGGGGTATTTTCCATTTTCCATTTTCTATTTTCCATTGTGGATTGGATAAGAAAGCTTTTAATCGGATTGGGTGTGGAGTCTTTTATCTTTGCGTTGCCATATTTGTTGCCGGCTGCGGTGATTTTTTTGCCATCAAGCCGACGGAGCTGGAGTCTAAGGTCGTATTGGACGAGCTTAGCCAGGTTCGAGAAAGTCCATTTATTGGTAATCCTCTGCCGGAGGTGTATCGTCAGCCGCCAAGTCGCGTCAACGTAGGCGGAGGGGTTAAGCTGTTTTATTTTACCAGAAATTTATCGGTGGATGAGGTTTCTGTGTTGGTGACGCAGCAGTTGGGACTGAAAATTGCAAAAAATGTGTCGACTAATCAACTTGTGATTTATTGTGCCGATGACGCACGAGC
>CAZVXR010000276.1:0-4381 GCA_964630865.1 uncultured Pirellulales bacterium
CATCCGCGTGGTCAAAATTATTCCAGTTAAAATCTGGAATATTTACTTTAAGAATGCTAATCAATTCATCCCAATTATTCACATGTACAAAGCAATTTCCATACCTTGGTTCTGTTAATTCTATTCTGTTGTCCTTTGTGAATATATCGAGACAAAAACCAACCTCAGTATTTGTTGCATAAATAACTTTAATCGAATCAATAGGGACACTATACTTCTTTTTGAAAGGCCACAAACCTTTAACAATAACCTCAATTGCATTATTATTATAATTAATCTGATAATACATAAAAACATCCTTGGTAACTTAAAATCATAGGCGAATTTATCATTTCACCATTCTTTCTTAAGGTAGTCATATAAAAAGCCAGTCCAAGGGTGGGCTCTGCTCACGCCGTCTTATTGAACGTATTCCAATTTCTCATCATACTCATCCCTCTTTCAATATCGGGCGGGCAACATCTCCGGTCAAAAACGAATGACGCTGATAAGTCAAGACCGTAAAGAAATACCACGCCGCATTGATTTTTGTTCTCCGATAATTTGACATCGACAAAATTATATGCAATTGCCAAAAGAACACAAGATGTAAATTATCCCGCGTGGGCATAGCCCACCCTACGGGAAATTTGCCCATCCTACCCGGCTCGTTTTTTGAGCCCGTGCAGCGGGCGGCATAGAGAAGGTGCCTTGCTTTTATACCGCCCGCTGCGCGGGCTTAGGGACAGGGGGGGCATTTGCTCGTATCCACGGACTTACGCCGCGTGGCAACAATATATCGCCCTGCGGGCTAAAAAGGGGGGGGCGTTACCCTGTGTATCTTTATGAAAGAGGGCAGGCACGGGGGCCTGCCCCTACAGATTATTCACAGGCAACCGTTGACCGGTTTTTGATTTTGCCGTCGGGCAAAAGGGGCAGACATATTCGGCAGAAGCAAGGATTGGTGACGTTGAAAAATACGGATTCAACCCCGTCGGGGTTGGGGGATTTGGGGGCGGTTTATTTCTCCGGGTTTCGCTTCGCTCACGCCGGAGCTATTCGGGTTAGACCCTGGCGGGTCGGGAAAAAAGTTAAAAGGCAAAATGTAAAGGGCAAAAGGAAAAATTAAGTATTTTGTAACATTTTAGCCGTGTGCAAAAAAATAGGATACCGTCCCTGACGGAGGCGATTATACGCTGGATTCCCGCCTTCGCGGGAATGACAAAGCCCAAACGGCCATACGGCTAAAGTGTTACAGTATTTTGGACTCCTTTGTCCGTAGTCCGTAGCGACTGTCGTTTGACAATTGCCCAGACTTTATTATTGCCAAAACGCCGCCACCGCTACTGTCAACCAGATTAGACACCCAATGGCGAATTTAACGGTAATACCCAGCAAGACTCCGGTACCGGCACCCACGCCGCTTTGGATTGATTTATCCGGCGACTTACCGATCATCCTTTCGACGGCCCAGACGGCCAGCCCCGCTCCCAAACACGCCCCCAGCAGTGTCCCGACAACCGGAACCGGAATAACAACCGTCCCCAGCAATGCCCCGGCAATTGCACCGAATACCGCCGCTGCCGCGCCCCGCCAACTGGCTCCGGCCTTTTTGGCCCCGCCGGCCCCCGCCAGCGAATCGAATATCTCCCCCGCCAGTGCCATCGCCGCGATGGCAATCAGTACGCCGACGCCAAAAACACCGTCGTCCCATCGCCACCAGGCAAACAACGCCGTAGTTATCGCCATCAGCCAGTTGCCAGGCAGCATAAACAGTATTCCGACCAGCCAGAATGCGTTGACCGTAAGCAACCCTATTATGTACACATAGCTCATTATTTTACCCTTTGTGGATACGATTATACCCGTTTTGTAGCCGCCAAACAAGCCCCAAAGTTACCCTTGCAAAAGAACGCCAAACGGAGTACCCTGTAATGAGGTCAGTACCGTATCCAGTAACCCCCTTTGGGAGAAACAAATGAAAAAATTTGACAACCTTGGCGAAGTTCTCCAGTTCGCGATTTCACTGGAGCAGATGTCGTATGAATTTTATGTCGATTTGTCCAAACGAACCGCATCGGATGTGATGAAAAAAGTCCTGCTGGATTTCGCGGATGAAGAGAAGGGACATAAGCAGCGTCTGGAGCGGATTGTTGGTGTCGCTGAAAATATCTCCACTGACACGCTGAATCCGGAAGAGCTGTCCAGGTATATCGCGGCAGTTCCAATCCCGGAAAACATGACCTACGAACAGGCAATCAAAATCGCGATGAACAAAGAGCACGCCGCGATGATGCTGTACCAGATTTTGGCCAAGATGACCGAAGAAAAGGCCCTGCGGGATGTGCTTGAATTGCTGGCTGTCGAAGAGGCGCACCACAAACGCCGATTTGAAAAAGAGTATCACGAGATCAAGACACGAAGCAATTAAGAGGAATCGTCATTATAAAAACTCCCCCAGCCGACGCAGCTCGATGCGGGTTTGGGGAGTGAAGCCCAATTCCGGATGTTCCGCGAGATAGTGCAGGTGAATATCAAACAGGTCATCGTTGAGGTCGTCTAAATTTAATGTGCTATCGGGGCCAAAACCGATTTGCTCGGGTTCGTCGCCAACAAAGTTCTTCGGGCAGAAGGTAACCGAATACCCTTGCGCGTCATCGTCATAAAACGCCAGCGGCAGGCCCTGTGTCCGGCAGATAATCGGACGAAATGGATAAATCTCACATTCTCCTTTTTCATCCAGGTAGCCGCAAATCGCCGCCGCGTCAAAATGCAGCTTCGTCCAGCCGGCTTTTTTCATTTCCTCGACCATCGCGAAGAATTCGACCGGAAACACCGATAAATTCGTACAGCATTGACAGCACCCCTTGCGGCAGGCCAGCCGTTCGACGTGAACCACACCCAGCTCCTCCGCCATCCGGTCGGCCGAATCTCGCAGTTGCAGGTAATGCTGTATCGCTTGTTCCAAATTGATGCCTTTCGGTATTCCGCTTGCTTTTGTACTCTATTTCACATAAACTCCGACCTTTATTTTAAGGTGATATCTGGATAAATCCAATGGAAAATATATTCGCAATTATTTTTGATGTTGACGGGACGATGGTCAACAATACCGCGTTTCATAAAAATGCCTGGCTGACGCTGACGGGGCGGTATGGGCTGCACCTTACCGAGCGGGATTATCATGAAAAAATCCACGCCCGCAGCAACGACCGGATTATCCGCGGCCTGTTCGGCGACGACACCCCCGCTACGACCATCCAGCGTATTGGCGATGAAAAAGAAGATTTGTACCGTTCAAGCTTCGCCCCGCACCTGCGGGAGATTCCGGGGCTGACGCTGCTGCTTGCGGAGCTGGAACAAATGGGGATTCCCTGCGGAGCAGTATCGAATTCCCCTAAAGGCAATGTCGATTTTGTCCTCGACGGGCTGGAAATCCGCCGGTTCTTTAAGACGGTTATCGACCGGGACATGCTCAAAGTGGGCAAACCCGACCCGGAAGGACTGATTCGCGTAGCCGCCGAACTGGGCTGCCTGCCTGAAAAATGCCTCGTTTTTGAGGATTCCTCGTCGGGCTTTAAGGCCTGCCGCAACGCCGGGATGAAGTATATCGCCATCACCGCCGGCACCGAACCGGCGGAGTTGCAAGAAGCTTATAACGCTCTTGCCCTGCTGCCGGATTATACAACGCTGGATGGCGGAAAACTGGCAGGGTTTCTTCGAAAATAATGATTTTAGAGACTGTGCTTGCAAATGCGCCTATTGTCGATATGATAACGACTTGTGAAAGATTATCGAAATAAAATCCTCTGCGGCGACTGCATCGAGCTGCTCGGCAAGGTGAAAGAGCCTTTTGCGGATTTGGTGTTTGCCGATCCGCCGTTTAATATCGGCTACCAATATGATAAGTACCACGACAAGGTCGAGAAGAATAACTACCTTGCGTGGACGCGGGACTGGATGGCGGCGTGCGAGCGGGTACTCAAGCCCAATGGTTCATTCTATGTCGCTATCGGCGACGACTACGCCGCCCATGTCCGCATCCTCGGCGAAGAATTGGGGCTAACGGTACGCAACTGGATTATCTGGCATTACACATTTGGCCAGCAGACCAAACTGAAATTCGCCAAATCGCATACGCATATTCTTTATTTTGTCAAAGACCCCAAGGACTTCATCTTCAACGATTACGCTATCCGCGTGCCATCCGACCGACAATTGATATATAATGATTCGCGTTCCAACGCTACCGGCAAAATTCCGGACGATACATGGAATTGCTACTCCCGTGTGTGCGGCACATTTAAAGAGCGCGAGGGCTGGCACCCCTGCCAGATGCCCGAACTGCTGCTGGCCCGTATCATCTCGGCAAGCTCCAATCCCGGCAACCTGGTTTTGGATC
>CAZVXR010000277.1:0-11187 GCA_964630865.1 uncultured Pirellulales bacterium
GCTGGCACGCTCGAACGCCTTTTTGCGGCGGAAGCGGCAGGTTATAACGAAAGTCTTTACGTTCGGCAATTTTGCATTAGATACGGTTTCGTGCGAACTGACCTGTAAAGGCAAGCCGGTGAAGCTGACGCCCAAAGAATACCGGCTGCTATGTTATTTTCTTGAAAATACTGGTCGAGTGCTGACCCGCGATACACTGCTCAATCAGGTTTGGGGCTATAACGCTTTCGTTACGCAGCGCAGTGTGGATCGGTGCGTAACGACGCTGCGGAATAAAATTGAATCGCATCCGCAAACCCCAGCTTTCATTCATACGGTTCGTGATTTTGGATATAAATTCGAATCGAACAATGCCAGCAAATAAAAAAGGGCGAACACACAGGTCCGCCCTTTTTTGATGCATGTTGTAATATCAGCTATTTCAGGCCTGCTGCTTTTTGCAGAGCTTTAACCATATCGAGTTTTTCCCAGGTAAAGCTCGGATGGTTGCGTCCGAAATGGCCGTTACGGGCAGTCTCCTGAAAGATAGGACGTTTAAGCTTGAGGTGCTGAATCATCCCCTTGGGCGTCAGCGGAAACAGCTTCTTGACGATCTGTTCAATCTTTAATTCATCAATCTTCGCAGTCCCTTCGGTATCAACCATAACGCTGATGGGTTCGGCCACACCAATGGCGTAACTAAGCTGAACTTCGCAGGCATCGGCCAATCCGGCTGCGACGATATTCTTAGCGATATAGCGACCCATATAGCTGGCGGTACGATCCACCTTGCTGGGGTCTTTGCCGGAAAACGCGCCGCCGCCGTGGCTGCCGCGTCCGCCGTAGGTATCGACGATGATTTTGCGTCCGGTCAGGCCGCAGTCGCCCTTGGGGCCGCCAATTTCAAATTTGCCGGTCGGGTTGACGTGAAAGATGATGTTCTTATCCACCAGCTTTTTGGGCAGGACGGGCAGGATAATCTTTTCGATAATTTCCTTGCGTGCCTTATTGGACATCATTTGGGTCTTTTTATCGACGACGCTGGCATCGTGCTGGGTACTGCAAACAACCGTATGAATGCGGATGGGTTTGCCATTTTCGCCGTATTCAATGGTAACCTGACTTTTGCCGTCGGGGCGAAGCCACTTCATCTTACCGGTTTCCCGCATTTTGGATAGGCGATCTGTGATTTCATGAGCCAGAAAGATCGGCAGCGGCATATAGGCAGGCGTTTCTTTGCAGGCGTAGCCAAACATCAGGCCTTGATCACCTGCTCCGCCGGTATCGACGCCCATAGCGATATCGGGGCTTTGCTGTTTGAGGGTAACAATAACCGCACAATTTTCGGCGTCAAAGCCGATATTGGGGTCGGTATAGCCAATTTTACGGATGGCTTCGCGAACCACTTCCGGAATATCGACAATTGCCTTGGAGGTCACTTCGCCAGAGATTACCGCCATACCTGTTGAAACAAGCGTTTCACAGGCAACACGGCTGTTTGGGTCTTGTGCCAATATCGCATCGAGAACCGCATCTGATATCTGGTCGGCAACCTTATCGGGGTGGCCCATCGTTACGGATTCACTGGTAAACAGATGGCCGCGACCATTAAATCGCGTGCGTGCTGGTTTATTCGTCATACTATATAGTCCTTTCGATCTAAAAATTATGTCATAAACGCGTCATTCTACCCGGTCTGCCCATTGGGGTCAATTGCAATCCCCAAAAATACAAAAGGCCGCAGCAAAATACCACGGCCTCGCGTTTTTGACGTCCCCGCTGTGTCCCTGCTATTTAACCAACCGCAGGCAAACAGGATATTTGTAATATTCGCCTTTGGACGCGGCGACGCAGGCGAGTATTGAAAAAATGATGCTACAGAGCCAGGCCGCCAAAAAAATGATATACCCAACGCATATTATCATCGTTGCGCCACCCAGAATATATGCAAGCATCACGCTGATCTGAAAATTCAGAGCCTCTTTACCGTGATAATCCACGTATGGCGTGGTATCTTTTTTGATCAGCCACAAAATAAGGGGGCCTAAGAAGCCCGTAAATAAGCCCAATAAATGACATAACATCCCCATATTCTTGTCATCATTGGAAAGTTGGGGGGTTGGGGTTTGAGCAGGCTGTACCTGTTCCGGCTGTCCGCTTTGATTCTGCTGTTCCATAGTCTAACCTCCAAAATAAATCCTTTTATGGTCTTGTTTCCCCTTTTTTATACAATCCCGCCTCATTTGTCAAACAAAATTTGCCCGCCATAGGGGCGAACCAGAGTGTTCGCCCTTTGCATTTTACTTTTGTCTAATACTTTAGCCGATTATTGGTCTGTAGGTTGCTCCGCTGTTTGGAAAAACCTCTCGCGGTCTAAAGTCAGTTAGTTTTATTTAGATAGGCATCGTACTCAGATGCAAAATCGACACTAAAGTGAGGCACATTATGTCCTCTGGCAAGAGGCCATTGCATCAGATAAAGGTAATCAATGCTGTATTCCTTGCCGACCTTCTGCAGCACTGCTAATGTTTCCGGATCGTTATAATAGGTTTCCTGGACAATAATTCGAGGTCGATGGATACCTGCATTGTTGAATTCCTTCACTGCCTCAGGGAGCCATTGTTCCATATTATCATACACATCAATTGCATAAACATCAGGATATACCCCAACGTCTTCGAATGCATTCAACATCCGAGCGACTCGCCCCGGATACAATGCAACAGAAAATCCATAGCTGTCTGCGCGGCCATAGGTTCGCGTATAATCTTTCCAAAGGCGGGACGTAAACTTTTGCATATATTCACCTTCCATGCCGCCAAGCTCAGCGCCAAGATCATAGCGGACTTTCATGTCGCTGCCGGCCAACGCTTGCTCAACGGCTCCACGAAGCTCAACGATTGCACGCCAGTCATACTGATATTGATTTTCATTCCATTCTTTCCATTTTTCAGGGCCGGCACAGCCTTGAAAAGCAAACCGAAAGTTCAATTCGTTAAAGTAGCCGGTCTTTCGTATGAGTGTGATTAAATCTCTCGTATTCTTTATATATTGCTCTTTCAGTTTCCCGTTTTCCATGACAATACAATGACCAAGAAGACCATCAACCATTTTATCCATATCAGGGTCATCGGCATCACCGCTGAATGCCGCAATCCAAACTAAAACAGCAATTTTACGCTGCCCGTTTGCGTACAGGGTCCGCAACTGATCACGGATTAAATCGTTATCTTTTCGGTGATAATATCCGATTGCCGGCTCTAACATTCCCGGAATCCACCAACTGTCTTTTTCATTTTTAATCCGATACGATTCACCCACTGAATACATCACATAATTCGAACCGCCCACCTCCCTGAAACCTTTAGGCGGTTGAACATCTATCTTCGCTGTTATTGGTGGATCACCCGCGTGACAGCCGTAAAAAAATATAAGCATACCCAGAACAATAAAATTGATACTGCTCTGTTTTTGTAAATTCACATTCATCGTCTTAAATCCCTTTCGTTTAGTGTTACTTGACCAATCTTATCTTGAGTTCCATAAGGCTGATTGGGCGCAAGAGATACTGCGTATTCAAGTATAGAATCAGGAATGGCAAAAGGCAAGGTGGGTTTTATTTTTTTATATAAAGTGTTTTCATTGGGTTTTGGTATCATCAAAACCCAATGAAAACGATGTGTTTTTTTGCGGAAATTCGCGGCGTAAAGGTGAAGTTGACCTAAGTCAGTTTGCCGGGCGCGAGGTGAATTTGGAGCTTAACACGACAGCAGAGTCTTGGCGGCCGAAAGGCTGCGCCTATTGGACGGAGATTGGAATCGTCAGCAAGTAATTATCCGAGTTCGCCGTCCGGTATTTTTGGCGTAGTTCACCAGCAGATATCTCATAACCGAAGTACTTGCAATGCGTTGCAGAAAAAGTGACTGTTCAGCTCTGTGTGGAAAGGCCAGGGTTCAGGGGTATCTCTGGCCTGGTTTGGTATGAGTGGAAGGGGTTAAAAGTGTTGACGCGGGGGTTGTGTCGCCGTATATTAGGGGGAGAGGTAGAATGTGGACAAGCTAAAAAAAACACGGATACGGTTTGATGTTGAACGCTGCAAGGGATGCGGACTTTGTGTACTTTTTTGTCCTAAAGGGCATTTGCGGATGTCCGAAGACTTTAATGTTCAGGGCAATCCTTATGCGGAGATTATCGACCCTGCGGCGTGCAATGCCTGTGGCATCTGCTTTCGGATGTGCCCGGATGTGGTCATTGACATTAGCGATGAAACATCTGAAACTGGAGCAAAAACATCCTCTGATTCAGCCCACCTTTCAGGAAAGTAACCACCGATGAGCGAAAAAATTCTGCTGAAAGGCAACGAGTTGCTGGCCGAAGCGGCGGTACGCGCGGGGTGCCGGTTCTTTGCCGGGTATCCGATTACGCCGCAAAATGAGATTCCTGAGTATTTTTCCTGGCGGCTGCCGCAGGCTGGCGGCACGTTTATCCAGGCCGAGAGCGAAATCGCGGCGATCAATATGCTGTTTGGGGCATCCGCGGCGGGGGCGCGGTGCATGACCAGTTCGTCATCGCCGGGGATTAGCCTAAAACAAGAGGGCATTAGCTATATCGCGGCGGCGGAATTGCCGTGCGTGATTGTCAATATGGTGCGGGGTGGACCGGGGCTGGGTAATATCCGCGGTGCGCAATCCGATTATTTCCAGTCTGTCAAAGGCGGCGGGCATGGCGACTACCGGCTGATCGTGCTGACGCCGGGAACGCTGCAGGAAGTCTATGACCTGACGATGGCGGCGTTTGACTATGCTGACCATTGGCGCAATCCGGTGCTGATTCTGGGCGATGGCATTTTGGCACAGATGGCCGAACCGGTTGAAATGGAGCCATACCGTCCGATTGTATCATTACCGCCCAAAGATTTCGTTCTGGACGGCTGCCGCGGGCGCAAGCCTCGCGTGGTCAATACGCTGATTCTCCGTCCCAGTTTGGGGCTTATCGACCATAACGCACATCTTCAGGAAAAATATCGCAGGATTGAAAAGGCCATTGAGCTTTGTGAGGAATATGAAGTTGCCGATGCGGAGTATGTGGTTTCCGCGTATGGTATTACCGGCAGGATTGCCAAAGGTGCAGTCAAAATGGCGCGTCGCAAGGGCATTAAAGTTGGGCTGATTCGTCCGATCAGCGTCTGGCCGTTTCCGAAAGAGCCGCTGATGAAAGCGGCACAGACGGCAAAACGGTTTCTTGTGGTGGAAATGAGCGAGGGGCAGTTTATCGAGGATGTTAAACTGGCTATCGAGTGCAAAAAGCCGGTGGACTTTTTCGGTAAAGGCGGCGGCTGGTATCCGACGCAGGAAAGCATTCTTGAAAAAATCGAACAGATCGCCGGACGGCAGGGAGGGATGAAATAATGGATTTTCATTGTCCTGAAGCGTTATACTCGGCTCAGACGCATTATTGCCCCGGCTGCGGACACGGGATTGTGCATCGGTTAGTCGCCGAAGTCATTGATGAGCTGGGGATTCGCGAAAAAACCATTGCCACCGCGCCGGTTGGCTGTGCGGTGCTGTTTTATGATTATATGAAATTCGATATTATCGAGTGCGCCCATGGGCGCAGTCCGGCGGTGGCAACCGGCATCAAGCGGGTGCTGCCGGATCGGGTTGTCTTTACGTATCAGGGGGATGGCGATCTGGCGGCAATTGGTACCGCCGAAACCATTCATGCGGCTAATCGCGGCGAAAATATCACAGTAATCTTTGTCAACAATGCAATCTACGGGATGACTGGCGGGCAGATGGCACCGACTACGTTATTAGGACAATACAGCTCCACAACCCCCGGCGGTCGCGGCAAAAATAAAGAGGGCGGCCCGATTCATGTCTGCGAATTGCTCAGCAATCTCGACGGCGTTTGCTACCTGGAGCGTGTTGCAGTGCATTCGCCCAAAGATGTGATGCTGGCGAAAAAGGCGATTAAGAAAGCATTTCAGAATCAACTGGCCGGCAAGGGTTTTTCGCTGGTGGAAGTCTTGTCGATGTGTCCTACGGACTGGAAGCTGTCGGTGGAAGAGTCGCTGAAGTTTGTTGACAACGATATGAAAAAGGTCTTTCCGCTGGGCGTATATAAAGACAAATAAAAAATCAAAAATTAAAAATCAAAATGGATGGATTCCCGAATATTCGGGAGGCTGGTTTAATGCAGGAAACACGAATTATTATTGCTGGATTTGGCGGTCAGGGCATTGTCGCGCTGGGCAACGTAATGGCGCGGGCGTGCATGATCGAGGGCAAAAACGTTACCGGGATGGTGGCTTATGGCCCTGAAATGCGCGGCGGAACCTGCAGTGCGACCATTGTCGTTGGCGACGATGAAATTGCTTGTCCGTTTGTCGAAACGCCGGATCAGGCGATTATCCTCAATCAGCAGTCGCTCGATAAATTTGAATGTGTTATTGTTCGCGGGGGTCTGGTTCTGGTCAATACGTCGATTATCCAGCGGCTGCCGCTGCGGGCGGACTTAACGCAGATTCAGATTGCCGCCTCGCAGATTGCCCGTGAACTGGGTAATGTCAAAATCGCCAATATGGTTGCATTGGGGGCGTATATTCAGCATACCGAGCGGCTCAAGATGGACAGCGTCGAACGCGGAATGCGAGAACTGTTCGGCGGCAAAAATCCCGTAATGACCGAAATGAACGTCCGTGCTCTGCGCGAAGGAGCCAAACGATTTACACTGGTGCAGGCGGATTATTCACATGATTCAAAATCGTGTTGAGACCATTTTAATACGCTGTCCGAACTGGGTTGGTGATATCGTTATGGCTATTCCTGCCTTGGATTGTGTCAGGGAAAACTTTCCGCACGCTCGGATTGTCGGCATTCTCGGGAAAAACGCCCAGGGTATCGTGCGTGACGGTCCATGGTTTGACGGCTTTATCGACTGCGAAGATAAGACACTGGCCGGCATGCGGCGTATGATAACGAAGGTCAGGGCGCTAAAGCCGGATATGGCAATATTGCTGACCAATTCATTTCGCTCCGTTTTGCCGGTCTGGCTGGGAGGGACAAAAAAGATATACGGGTATCGGAGGGACTTGCGAGGTATGTTCCTTAGCGGCGGTCCTAAGCCGCTTCGCAACGGTTCTAAGATTATTCCGCGTCCTATGCAGGAGTATTATTTAGAGATATGCCGATGGCTTGATTTGAAACTGCCTCAAGTGGTAAAACCGAGACTTTTTATCGGTGCAGATCTGCAGCGGCGCGGCGATGAGATATTACGGAAGTATGGCATTGGCGCTCAGGACAAGGTTATTGGTTTTAATCCCGGGGCGAGTTTTGGCTCGTCGAAATGCTGGCCTGCCGAACATTTTGCCGCCGCCGCCGAGTTATTTACGCGAAAAGAGGGAGTTAAAATTTTGCTCTTGACCGGTAAGGGTGAAGATCAGATCGCCGAGGCGATTTTGGCACAAACCAAGGCGCCGGTCATTAATACCGCCAATGATCGTATTGATCTTGAGATGCTAAAGCCGATGGTTAGACGGTGCGATCTTTTGGTGACCAACGATACGGGTCCGCGGCATTATGCGGTTGCCCTTGGTGTTCCAGTGGCGGTGATTATGGGGCCGACCGATCCTCGATATACTTCCACAAATTTGGAGAAAACCATTGTGATTCGAGCGGAAGCGGACTGTTCGCCCTGCCACAAGAAGGTTTGCCCCACCGATCACCGTTGTATGAGGCGGATTACTCCTCAGATGGTTTTTGAAGCCGGCGAAAAATTGCTCAATGGGCGGGTTTGAGATGAAACCATCATACTATCGCGACAAATTTATTGCCCTGCAAAAAAACGCGTTTGACAGAAACGCGTTATCCCAGTTGGCCAGACAAATTGCCAATTCTTTTATGGATCATTATTATCAAGACAGCCGTTATGATGAAGGCTATATTGATTTGATGTGCCAGATGGCAACCTCGTTTGCGGACAAGGAATTAAGCAAGGTCGTTTCCGCAGCGTTTTTCAGTGTTATCATCGAAGAATTATGCGATGATTATGAGGATTTTCGGTTTGAGGCGTACAATCGGGTTATGTCGCAGGTGGTTTCATACTGCCGTAATGTCCCGGCCGGGAAAAAGATCGACCAGTATCTGAATCGGTTTAATCTTTTTTCCGCAGACGATTTATTCAACCGCGCCGCCTGCATCCATACTCAGGATTATCATTTCAATGCAGAGGCAAAAGCCATCAAGTGGATATATTTGTTGTCGCGCATAACCATCGGGGCGGATGTTGCTATTCTCAGTGTGATGGTTCAGCGTTTGTCGAACCTGTTTCCGGATGCGAAAATCATTATCCTCGGCAATCTCAATCTTAGAGAAATATTCGGTGGCAATCCCTGTATCCAGATACAAGAGGTCGCTTATACTCGCGGCGGAGGCCTGCTGGAACGGATTGAAAGCTGGTGCAGTGCGGTGGATCTGCTGGAACGAGAAGCCGCGGCTAGCAGGGCGGGCGAGGTGTTGGTGATAGATTCCGACTCGCGTATTACGCAATTGGGTGTTCTTCCGATCATTAGCGACGAAAATTGTCTGTATTTTAACAGCCATAAGGATTCATCGTCGTCGGAGAATGCTTGCATGGCCGAACATGCCAATGCCTGGATGGATCAGGTTTTTGGTTGTGGGGAGTTTTGCTATCCTAAAGTTTGGCCTGCACCTGCGCTGCTGAACCGGGCTGAGACAATAATAAATTCACTGCTGCAAAGCGGCTGCCAGCGAATTACCGCGGTCAATTTTGGTGTGGGGGGCAATCCCCGCAAGCGGCTTGGTTCTGGTTTTGAGAAAAAGCTGATCTGTGAACTGCTAAAACAATCTAAAACAGTTGTTATTCTCGATCGAGGTTTCGGGGCGGAAGAATTGGCGGGCTCACAGGAAATTGCCGATGAAGTGAAAAGCCGGGGATATGCTGTCTGTCATGCGGAATTTAAGCAGGGCAAAATCGAGAACTTTTCCCACGGGCTATTGACGGTCGAAGGCAGCATCGGTCAGATCTCGGCGCTGATCGGCGGCAGCGATGAGTTTATCGGATATGATTCTGCCTGTCAGCACATCGCGGCGGCAATGGCTGTTCCTACCACGACCATTTTTGCCGGTTCAAATAATCCGCGTTTTGTTCGCAGGTGGAGCGCTTGTGGAAACACATCCTGCCGGATCATTCATGTGGACACCTTGGGGCATCCTGAGGATGTCAACACGGATGAAATACTAAGTCGTCTCATGGAAGAACGTTCGCTGAGACCTCGAAAAGCAGCACCCGCACTCAAAATTGTAGATTGTAAAAACGGACATTGCCAAAATGTTAACCATAACGATACATTAAAAAGCCGAACTCTATAGCCTGGAAGCCCGCGTACACCCAATGAAAATATTTTTTATCTATCCTAATTCAGGTTCTCAGATTGGCTTTAATTACGGCGTGTCTCATCTGGCTGCGGTTCTTGCCAAGGCTGGACACCGTATCGCTTTCTGGCAGCTTTGTGAAGATATTGCACCTTTGCCCTCGAAAGGGGAATTTGTCGCCAGAATTAAGCAAGAATCGCCCGACCTGCTTGCTTTTTCCGTGGTCACAAATCAGTGGAATTATGCGCGACAACTGGCTTCGTGGGCGAAAGAGCTGTTATCTGTGCCAGTGGTTTGCGGCGGAGTACACGCCTTAGTCAGTGGACAGGAAGTCTTGGAAACCGGGCTGTTCGACTACATTTTCCGCGGCGAAAGCGAGGACGCGTTTCTTGAATTTGTGGAAAAACTCAGTTGCGGACAATCTGTGGAAGAGGTTCGCAATCTCGGTTTTGTCGAGAACGGAAAGATAAAAATCAATCCGGTTGGTCCGCTGCCCGATTTGGAGCGTTTGCCTTTCAAAGATTATACGATCATGGACTTCCAAAAGCTCATTGACGCCAAAAAGGGCTGGGTTGGGCTGATGGCGTCAAGGGGTTGTCCATTTTCCTGTACCTATTGTTTTAATCATAAAATGGTTGCCACCTATCGAAGCGATCTTCAATGCAGCTTCAAAGAATTGAACTATATCAGGCGATTTCGGGTGGATCAGATCATTGACGAGATAAAATATCTGCTGAAGAATTATCAGCGAATCAACACTTTTATTTTCGATGACGACATCTTTACATTTGACAAAGCGTATATCAAAGAATTTTGCCGAGAATACAAAAAGGTGTGCGATATCCCCTTTGTGGTTAATGCTCACTTCAAATTTTTTGATGAAGAACTCGCCGCGGATTTAAAATCCGCTAACTGTAAGGTGGTAAAATTCGGAGTTGAGTCCGGCAGCGAGAAGATACGCAAGTCGATCCTAAATCGCCACATGACCAATGATGACATTATTCGGGCTATTCGGATTGTCAATGATGCAGGGATGCACAGTTCTGTGTTTATCATCATTGCTTTTCCGCATGAAACCCGGGAAGATGTGTTCGAGACGATCCATCTGCTGGGGAAAGCCCGTCCCGGACGGTTTCGCTGGACGTTCTTTTTTCCGTTTCCGGGAACCAAAGCGCATCAAATCAGTCTCGAGGGGGGATTTATTGACGCCGAAAAAATGAATTCGTTGACGAATTTTACGGATGAATCCTGCCTTGAATTTGGTGCCGAGTTAGGTCTTCTTTTCAAAAAAATAGGCCGCATTATGCCGTGGTTTATCAATGCGTATTCCAGCCTGCCGGTTGCGGACTTTTACCGGAATAAAATAGATGAAATTTTGAGCATGGATGAGGGCGACTGGAATCGGATTGCGCCCGAACTTCGCGAACAGGACAAAAAACTGTCGCAGCGATTTTCTGAAGAGGGATTATCGCATTACGCAATTAAATATAACCCTTTCATGGGCGTTATTTCCGATTATTTTTTAAATGAGGGTGGTTCTGTATAAACACGAACCGCAGGGTTTAACGTAATTCAAAAAGTTCCGGATTTTTCTGTTGCCTAAATGGCTGCCTTGCCGACATAATTCCAAGATGAAGTCGATAGAACTGAAAATACGATATGATTACTGGCTGGAACTGATTACGCTGACGCTGATGGCGATTGGGACGGTGTTTGTCTTTTCCGCGGGAGCCAATGTCGGCGGGCAGTATGAATGGAAGCGGTTTTATGAGTTTACCACGCTTAAGCAGCTGATGTTCTTCCCGGCGGCGGT
>CAZVXR010000278.1:0-17060 GCA_964630865.1 uncultured Pirellulales bacterium
CTTTGCAGCCCAGATGGATACCCGAATGCTCCAGGGCATGCAGAATCGATGCATAGCTGTCACGAACAGAGGTATATTTGCCGGTAATGCCAATGGTTACTTCACGTTTTTCGTTGCTGATTTTGTCAGTAAAGTCACACCAGCGTTCCCACTCGCGGCGTTCCTTACGCAAATTGACACGATCTTCGATCTTCAGCATCCGCAGCACCTCAAAATCCAGCCCGCAGTCGCGCAGCATCGATGGGATCGAGTAGATGCTGGCCGAATCGTGCATACTGAAAACCCGCTCAAAGGGGATATTGCCGAAGACACTCATTTTTTGACGAGCTTGAACACCCACAGGATTTTCAGCACGACACGCGATAATATCCGGCTGAATACCCATTTGCATCAATTGCTTAATCCCAAGCTGGGCGGCTTTGGATTTTTGTTCACCCAATGCCTGCGGTTCGAGGATATAGGTCAGCGCGACAAAACAGCAGCTGCCAGTACCTTCTTCATACGCCAGCTCGCGCATCGCTTCAATATAAAAGGCATTTTCGAGGTCGCCGACGGTACCGCCTATTTCAACGAAAACAACATCGGCGCCGCTTTGCATCGCCAGCGTCCGCAGTTTCATTTTTACTTCGCCGGTAACGTGCGGGATCATCTGGACATCGCGTCCGAGATAATCGCCCTGCCGCTCTTTGTCGAGAACGGAACGATAGATTTGCCCGCTGGTGGTAAAATTGGCACGCGACAGATTCTGGTCGAGCATCCGCTCATAAGTCCCCAAATCCATATCGCATTCCATTCCATCGTCAAGGACGAACACCTCGCCGTGGCGGAACGGGTTAAGCGTACCAGAGTCGATATTGAGATAGCCCTCCATCTTGACCGGCGTTACTTTCAGCCCTTTATCCTGCAACAGCTTGGCAAGGCAGGATGAGAATATCCCCTTGCCCAATCCGCTCATCACCGTCCCCATCACAATGACATAGCGGGTCTTGCCTTTCTGGTAGCCTGGAGGCAAAGGCATAAAATATTCATTATCCGTTGACACGCCGCTAACCTTGGCCAGTAAT
Source organism: uncultured Pirellulales bacterium (assembly GCA_964630865.1). Classification (GTDB taxonomy): domain Bacteria; phylum Planctomycetota; class Phycisphaerae; order Sedimentisphaerales; family Anaerohalosphaeraceae; genus Anaeroglomus. Next base: position 1,065 of record CAZVXR010000278.1, read on the forward strand.
TCTTTGCTGTCTGACATATTCATTTATCTCTCAATGAATTATTATTGCAATGCTTTGTAACGCTGTACAAACGCTTCGTATTGTTCCGGCGTATCGACGCCATCCCAGACACGCTCGACCGAGGCGGTTAAAATCGTATATCCGTTTTCCAGCGCCCGCAGTTGTTCGAGTTTCTCGCTCATTTCCAGAAAACTGGGCATAAGACGGGTAAATTCCATCAAAAAGGACTTTCGGTAGGCGTAAATCCCCAGATGCCGCCAGCACCCTTTGACGTCGCCAATGCCATTTGTCTGCCGATCATAGGGAATCGGACTGCGGGAAAAATACAGCGCCTTGCCGCGGCTATCAATCACACATTTGACAATATTCGGATTGGCGATCTGCTCCGACGTTTCAAATGGGGCAATCAGTGTCGCCATCGCCGCATCTGGATTATTGACCAGCAAGCCTGCGACTTTTTCGATATGGGCAGGATCTATTTCAGGCTCATCAGCCTGAAGATTGACCACGATATCGCATGGGTTGTTTTTTACGGCTTCGGCAATCCGGTCCGTACCGCTTTGATGGTCGACCGAGGTCATCACGCAAGCAGCGCCAAAAGACCGGCAGGCCTGCATCACGCGGTCATCATCCGTCGCTATAATCACTTGGGAGACACCCTTCGCGCACAGCGCACGCTCATAGCTGTGCTGGACGAGATATTTTCCGGTTTTATTGGCCAGTACCTTGGCCTCAAAACGGCTTGAGCCGTATCGGGCAGGAATTACTACCACAATGTTCACACGCAATCCTTTTTCGCAGCGATTTCCATATTTTTTACCAAAACCACTGCCCGAACATCTTATGGCAACTGCCCCGAAGTGTCAATTGCGGATTTTATAATTTGGATAAAAAACCCGTTATGCAAAAAAACCTTTTAAACCAACCCAAAAAAAACACATAACTCATTTTCATTCAATGGATTAAGCATCTACCAGGATAGGGTTGCCAATACGATAGCCGAAATACGAAGCAGATGCATCGGATTCAGGCAACTTTGCATCCAATAATACCTGTAATTTTTATTTTTTATTTGACACATCTGGCTTTATATTTGTAGAATACATAAACAATTATTTGCAGGTACTCTTTTTCCAAATTGATAAGGTTCCTAACTAACCGGAAGGGGGCTCGTTGAAAGCGAGTTCTAATCGTCCGGAGGGGTTTACATAGATGTAGGTCGCGGCGGGGCTATACTTGCCGCGACCCCTTTTTTTGCGCCGGCTTACGATAAGACAGAAGCTGGGCCATCCTCACTTAGAAACCAAACCAATTCTTTGCTGTCTTTTTTGCTCATAATCGAGTACGATTCTCTTATGGCGGTTCTTTCCCTGTAAAGATTAAAATGGGTCATTGGTTCTGGGCAAATTATATCTAATTTGACACAGAAACTATCTCCTTTTTCCAACTTTCAACTACGGCTGAGACATAATTAATCTCAAATAGACAGCGAGGCAAGAAATGGCAGAAAAAGAGTATTCGAAATACCAGCAGAAGGTTATATCCAATTACTATCAGAATCTGGACAAGGTCGCCTTGCAGCGACTGCAGGAGTTGGTAACAGATTTGTATCTGGCGGAAACGGATAAGAAACGTGCTAAATTGTGGGAACAGACGGAAAAGGCGATGGAAAAAATCGATGTTAAGCCTGTGATTAAGGAGCATATCTTAAAAATTCGAGATGTCCAGGTATTGGTAAAAAATCTCAATGAATGGCTCAAAAAAGGCTGACATTGACCTGGAATTTATAGAGGTATCTTTTGCGACCGATAAAAATAGGTTTTGTTTTAATTTGGAAACAAAATGCAGAAAAAACCAGTAAAAATACTGAGTGAAATCGTCCCATTGAGCCGATTATTCGTTATATTTTAAGTAGCAATGGGCTTGCGAATATCGGCATTCGCGATTTTACAGGTCGAAACCGGAAAGTATATTTAGTATAATTTTATCAGGCGAGGTATTAGATAATGGGACAAAAACCGACAATTGTTCATGTAACTCATGAGGCAGTAGGGAAAATAGGCGGAATTGGTGCAGTACTGGATGGGTTGTTTACCAGTAAAGCGTATTTAGACGCCACATCACGAAATATTTTAGTCAGTCCGCTGTTCTCCACCGAAGGGGATGTCTCTTCGCGACTGGGACCCGGCGCCGAGGTGCTGTATTCCTCCATCGATGGCTATGTTAAGACCAGCTATGTCTCCAGTTTCCGGCACATCGAAAATAAATACGATGTCGGCATTGTGTACGGACGACGCACTTTTTTTGATCCGCTAACGCAGATCAAAAGTTCACCCGAAATTATTCTGATTGATATTACACGCATGGATCAGGCGCCTTTGAATGAATTCAAGGCGTCGCTGTTTTTTGAATTTGGCATCAAAAGCAATTTGTACGAAAACTTCTGGGAGTTCGAGCAGTATATGCGTCTGGCGATCCCGGCGATTGCCGCATTGAAAGCCATCGGAGCCGCCGAAAAAGACAGCAGTACCGTGATCGTCTCGCATGAATTTATGGGGATGCCGACGGCGCTGGCTGCCAAGCTCGACCCGTTTGATTTCAAGACGGTGTTCTATGCCCATGAAGTCGCACCAGTTCGCCGGATTGTCGAAGGACACACCGGTCATGATACGATGTTCTATAATGTGATGCGCAAAGCGCATCAGCAGGATTTATATGTCAATGATGTCTTTGGCGATCAGACGCATTATTTCAAATATGCGTTGGTGGATGCGGCGCGATTCTGCGACAATATCCTTGCCGTCGGCGATTGCGTGGTTGACGAGCTGAAGTTTCTTGCGCCGGAGTTCGAACTGGCGGATATCGATTTAACCTACAATGGTATCCCCGCGTATGAGGTGACGCTTGCCGAGAAAAATCAATCCCGCGAAAAACTGAAAGAGTATTGCCAGAATCTGCTGGGCTGGAAACCGGATTTTGTGTTCAGTCATGTAACGCGGCTTGTTTTGAGCAAAGGTCTGTGGCGCGATCTCCGCGTGCTGGAACACATGGACCGCGAATTTATCACCCAGGGCAAAACCGGCGTACTGCTGGTTCTCAGCACCGAAACGCATCGCCGCCGTGACCGCGATATCTATAATATGGAAGCGGCTTATAACTGGCCTGTTGCGCATCGCGAAGGAATGCCCGATTTGTCCGGCGGCGAAGCGGCTTATTACGCCGGCGTTCAGGAATTCAACGCCAAAAGCCGAGCGATCAAGGTGATCTTCATCAATCAATTTGGTTTCACCCGCCAGTGCTGCGGCCACCGGATGCCCTACGATATGGAGTTTATGGACATTCGCCGAGGCTCTGATGCCGAATTTGGTCAAAGCATCTATGAACCTTTTGGGATTGCTCAATTAGAGCCACTGTGCTTTGGAGCATTGTGTATCGTTACATCGATTTGCGGCTGTGCGGGCTTTGCCAAGGCCGTCACCGGGGGCAAAGAATTTCCTAATGTAATCTATGCCGATTACACGGAACTCAATGGCGACGCCGGGCTTGAAATTGAACAAATGCTCAAAATCGACCGTGATTATCGCAATCGCATCGAACGCAAAATCAGCGAAAAAATAGCCTTGGAGGTCTGTGCTCGTCTGCCCAAAAATGATGACGAGGCCTATCGACTGCTTCGCAGCGGCTATGCGATCGCCAAGCACATGGGCTGGGAAGCCGTGGCTGAAAACTATGTCCTAAAAAGCATTCACAAGGCAATCAAAAAAAACCACAATAAACTGGTGCGTGCCTAACCGAAATCCAATCAAATAATAAAGCCGTACAAACGAGGCAAAAAACCTTTTTGTACGGCTGTTTTACTGCTTATTTTTTCAGATTCTGAATGCACCAAGCAGCCAGTTTAGCTTGAGATTGATTGGAGGAGTCAGCCGCCGAATGGAGCAGTTTGAGGGTCTCGGCTAAAAATGGATTCTTGAGCGCATTTGCCAGCCGCACCAGCGTCTTGGCAGCGCTGCGGCGAACCGCGGCAACCTCTAATCCCATCGCGGCAATCAATTCGGCAATCGCCTCTTCGGCAGTAAATCCATATTTCAAAATAACATCGCCGATTTCAGCGTCGTCGGAGCCGGCAGATTCTTCGATTAACCGCATCGCATTGAGCCCTTCCGGCAATGACGCCCCCTGCACTTTGGCATACATATCAATATAGTCGCGTAAGGGCTTGATCCACCGATGATCACGGGCAAACGCGTTGAATACGAGATCGTCATAGTCGAGACGCTTGGGTTTTCCATGTGTGTCTTTGTAGAGTATGCGTCGTCCATGGTAATAAATTTCCACGGCGTCAAGCAACGCATCCAAAAGACATTCGCCGGAGAAACCATTAAATTTAACGCCATTTGAAGGATAGGCCTCATCGCCAAAGTCCTTGTCAGAAACCGTGTGCTGGAGACCGTCCTGATGATGGGCAACCACAGGAGTACCGCCGGCGTGGGCCTCCTGCTGACTGATGCCGCAGGGCTCGCCGACTTCGCCTCCGGAGGGCATCACAAAATACTGACAACCGACATACAGATTGCGATACAAATCGGGGCTGAGATTGCCTTCGGGATAATAAGCGAAACGCCCTGCCATATCGGGACGGGCAGCAATCCGGCGAAGGTGCATATCGTACCGCTTCGCTTCGGAGCTTTCTTCGACACGGCCGCAAATAACGAATTGAATACGCTTATCCCGAGCAAGAAAATACTCAAGCACGGTAGCATCATTGATGATATGCGGCTCAAAACGCACATAGCGTTTTTTGCCGTCGGTATAGACTTTCCAATCGACCAGCAGCTCAAAACCTTTCTGCTTGCTGATGCGATGGAGCATTCCAAAAATAACGTGGTCCTCCGAACCGCTGTCGGGTGTCAGCCGGATATGCGGATTATTCTGCAAGTCAAGCTTGGCGATCTTTTTAGCGGCATAGTATTTATAAAACAGACGCTTACGCGCGGATGGATGCCATGTTTCGACAATACTTTTTTTGGTGCCGAACCAGGATCGCTGCCGGGCGGCCATATTAAAACCATTGCGGCGGGCAAAGAACATCCCCGTCCCTTCTTTTTCAGCAAAATCCCACGCATGGTGAAATAGCCACGTTTCACGCAGCATCCTTGCTTTCATCGCAAGCGAAACCGTACCGATAAAATGAGACGTTTTGAGCATGGTATGCATCAAATCGATCTGGTGGCCGGCAGGACTGTAACGGTTGACACACAGATCATAATAAAACGTCGGATCAAGCCCCAAAATAGTGCAGTAATAATTGCGTCTGGCGGGATTGGCTTCGTTCAGCGTAATCCCGTAAGACGGATGCGGATTATGCATCATTGAGCCGACTTTGGTATTGGCAAAATGCGGATCGTCGCGGAATTCGCTCCAGGTCGTCATAAACGCGGCAATCAGCCAGGTCGGCCATTCATTGGTTTGAATAATCGACGGATAATAGTTATAGGCACGCAAGGCTTCCAAGGCCCCCTGCGCCAGAACGCGAGCGCGACGAATCTTGTCTTCGGCGGTCTGCCCGCTGTACGGCGCATCAAGATAGGCCGCATTTTCCAGATACAGCACTTCAATTCGAGACCGCTTTCCATACTTGCGGCGGATCAGATTGGACCGATGGATATTGACGATTTCCACTTTTGAACCCGGCGCGGCGGTTTGGGTTCGTTCATCGAAATCCGGAAATCGAACGCTGAATTGATGCCCCTCAAACTTGGGGGCAAAATGAGACAGGATTTGTTTTCGGTTTTTCTCGTAGAGCGGTGTAATCAGTACCACATGGAAGCCCAACTCGCTCAGCACATCCGCAATATCAGTGGTATAGATGCCGACGCCGCCGGAAGCGCCGCTAAATCGCGACTCCGGCGAAACCAGCACGATGGTGCCAATCTCGATAGATTGCAGAATATCGACCGCCGAACGCGAGATTTCCTTGTCAAAACGACGATTTTCATTGACAGCGATACGCATTAGGCATTCGATAATAACTTTGCGAATACTCGCATTATCCGCGCTGATTTCTCGCAGCAAAACACCTATGGTCGCCGTCCCATAGTCGGCTTCTTTAGCCGACCAGTAAATTAGATTGCCGAATAACTCGACAAACCGTTCAAAGTCCATCTTGTCCGGGTTGCAGCAATCCAGAAAAACCCGAGCCACATAGCAATGCCGAATACGATCGGCACGGCCATAACGGAAAAAACGCCGGAAAGAATCGAACAGCACATGCCGTTCCTGAATCGCCTGTTCTTTGGAAAAAATCTCGAAAACGCCGCTGGACACCGGCTCCAAAACACCGCCAAATCCCAGTTCAAGCAGTTCGTGGCCCGACCAGAATTCTTTTTGTCCCCATCGCATCCTGCCTTCAACGTTGTTGTACCGTTCGCGCAGTTCATAAAATTCATCGGACTCAATACCGTCAACAGGCTGTCCAGTATCAGCGTGACGCAGACGGAAATTATACGTTCGAGCCAGAGCCTGCTGGCCATCGATAACCGGATTAGGAAAGTTGAAAATGCACAACAGTTTTTCTTTCTGATAACTGCGTACAAATGCCGCAATCCGTCCGTTGCCGGTGGCGATAGGCGTCAATGTCCCCTTGGTCAGCGCCGGGTGATCGTCCGCAAAAGCGAACAGCCCCCGCAGATAGGCGCCAAACCCTCGCAAATAGGGATAGTGGCTTAAAATATCCAGACGAGCCATATTTTCATCATACCACGGATGGGAGAATCGATTGTTGACCCAATGCTTCCAGCATTCGGTATAGGCCATATCAAATCGTCGCGGAAAGGACCCGGCTTCCGGCCCGGGCAGACGGCTGACATGATACATCATCGGTCCATAGCTGCTGAAAACCAGCAGCGCCGCGGCAGGCCAAATCATATTCTGATAATTACTTGCGGGCGATTCTTCATCGTGCGTACTAAACATCGAAAGCGTCTGTCCGCCATAGCGATCAAGAAGTCGCTGAAGATAATCAAGATTATTATTGAGCCCCAGCGGGCTGTCAACAGCCTGGCCGCTGCGAATATTTTCGAGATTTTTTATGATGGCGTTATAGGGAACGGTCGCGGACTTAATCATCCGGACTTCATTGGCGTGCCATTGTTCGCTGTACGCAATCAATGCGCCGGGGACGGCTTTTTGCACCCGATAACAGACCGCCATAATTGAGATGCTGGGCTCATTGGTACCGCGCAAGTCCACTGGCTCAAAGCCCTTGACGGTAACTTCGCCAAACAGTTTCGATGCCGGAGGCAAATCCTGTCGAATAGGAAAAACCGTATCAAAACCGTGCCCAACGTCGATTCGAAGACCAAAGCCCATATGGGTCAATTCCTTGCAAATTTCGACAAGATATTCCACATTGTCAAAATCACGCATGTTGACCATAAAGCTGTCAAGCCATTCGTCCCACTCGCCATCCCAGCCTGCACGACGGCTGAGCTTGCCATCAGTCCCAACGATATACACCGGCAGAGTATAAGGCCAACTGTGCCAGGCACGTGAAAAATGGCTCAGTACGCAGAGCAATATTTTCATCCCCAGTTCGTCGGCCTTTGCCTTAAGGCGCAATAATCCTTCGATCCCGCCCAAATCGCGCCGCACAGTACGTCCATCCCAGACGGAAAAGACCGATGGATCCGGACCCGCTTCGCCCGCCCAGCCCAATTCGAGGGCTCCAAGCGGATAAAGACGAGTAAATCCCTCTTTCTTAATCGCGGGCAATTGCTCGGCCAGATCATCAAACGTACCGTAGACATACGCCCCGGTTTCATCCCGCGCCGGACGCATATTATCGTCTAATTTCAAATTGAATGCATCGGCGTAAAGACTTAACACTCGCTGGCCGCGTTCATCGGCAACCCGCTTGAGCAGACCGTGGGAATTTTCATCGAATTTTTCAAATTGCCAGGTCTTGCCGGCATCCAATGATACTTGTACGGAATAGTGAATCCATCCATTTTTGCCGGGAAGCGAAGCTTCAAAGTATAAGGAGTCGCCGCTGGAAGCTTGCTTATCCAACTGCATCGGCAATGCGGCTTTCCGTCTTCCATTGACCGACCACTGGACGCGAGCCTGAACTTTCTTTGGGCTGACGCGGACGGGCTTGTTGATATGAATCCGGATCGTCGGCGACTCGCCCCGAAAGAAGCTGCGGTTGATTCGTGCATGCGGAAAAAAAAACGGACGCTCGGTAAGCAAATCTTCGAGAATTTTATTAACGCGCAGACAAATCGACCGGCTGATGCCTTTGTTGCTATGATGCCAGTAATACAGGGACGAATAGAGCAGACGCAGCGATTCATGCGTATTCTGTTTCAGACGAATGCGCCGCTGCAATTCGTCAATGGCGGCGCTGACCGTATGAACGTGGTCACAAATCAGCATCTTGGCCAGTTCGCCCAATGCCGGATCGGACGCGGCGGTTTTCAGCCGATGCAGCCACGGCAGGATAAACGTTGAATGGTCGTGAAAGATTTCCGTTCGAACCAGATTAGAAACAATACTGCGACATGCAGCGTCATGACTCATTACATCAATAAAAGAAACCGGAGCGATACGTATCGCCTGAACGAGGGCATTGCGAAATTCATATACCAGCACGACAGTTCCGGCGTCAAAATAGATATGCTTAAACCCCACCGCCAGTTTTTTGCCCGCCGCAGACGAAAAGCCCCTTTTTTCGGCCCAGATTGAAGCCTCGTGAGTCAAGAGCGATTTTAAATGAGCCTTTCGCAGGGCGGAATCATGATGCGACTGATCAAGGAATAATAAGCTCGACGGACTGGATGCTGCGTAGGTCCAAAAATCTTCCAGCGTCAAAATATTGTCAAGCTGCTGCAAGACCTTGTGTAAGCCGCTGAGAATTGGGTCGCCGGGAAAAGCCTCTGACTGCCGGAGCGTCGCATCAAAAATAATTTTATGCGTACGATAAAATCGCAAACTCCATCGACGAACCTGGCTGATATGCAGATGTGCCCAGAGCCAATGGTAAAAAACCGTCGTCAAACACCCGATGAGGAATAATTCTCGCTGAGCCTGTTCGGAAACCGACGCATCCAGCATCCCCGCACTCATTAACAATTCATGTGACAATAGCGATGGAGCCCCCCCCGCTGTAGGACTGATGCGAAGGCGGATTTTGCGCCCGCCAAGCCTTGCAAAATCACCAGAATTGTCTTTTTGAATAGTTTGCCAGGTTAGTTCAAGACAGCGATGTAAAAACAGAGCCCTATCCCTGCCTAACCCCTCTAACACCAAAAGGTCATTATGGATTTCGCATTGTCCCTGACTATTAAAGCTGAAAACCGCAACTGTATCCATCATATTCGAGTGCGTTTTTTCGGCTGTCATTTGCATCCTTACAAAGGTATTTTTCCTGTTTCTGTCCCTAAAAAGGGCTTTTCTATTGATCCGATAAATATCATGCCGTTTTATCCTGATTTTGTCAAGAAAGTTCCATTGACTGTTGGAAACAAGCAATCACAGACAAGCTGCAGTAAGCCGTGGTCGCCGGTTCAGAGATTATTTCACCTCCGTTTTTTTGCCAATATCGGGATAGGAAAATCTGCCATAATGGCATAAATGGATGTTTCGTGAAAAGCCTAAGTCGTTTATATATAAATAGATAACGCGTTTCCAGAAGACTGGCACGGGGATTGCACATCTGACGATACAGGGCTTGTCGTGTGGTTTGCGTCAAGCCGCAATGTAAAAAATTACGATTTGTAGCCCTTAGATAATTTAGGAGCAGACAATGGCAAAAATCATAGGTATAGATTTAGGTACAACCAACTCGGTAGTATCGGTAATGGAAGGTTCGGCGCCAAAAGTGCTGATTAACGCCAGCGGTTCGCGACTGACAGCATCGGTTGTTGGGTTCACCGACAAAGGCGAGCGTATGGTCGGACAAACCGCTAAGCACCAGCAGGTAACCAACCCGACAAATACGGTTTTTTCGATCAAGCGGTTTATGGGTCGGCGGCATCGCGAAGTGGCCGGCGAGGAAAAGATGGTTCCGTACGCCATTACCGGAGGACAGGACGAATTGGTCAAGGTCAATATTCGCGGTAAAGAATATACTCCCCCGGAAATATCGGCAATGATTCTTCAAGACCTGAAAAAAACCGCCGAGGATTACCTGGGCGAAAAGGTCGAAAAAGCAGTCATTACCGTTCCGGCGTACTTCAATGACTCCCAGCGTCAGGCAACGAAAGACGCCGGCGCGATTGCGGGGCTGGATGTGGTGCGCATTATCAATGAGCCTACCGCGGCGGCATTAGCCTACGGTACCGAAAAGAAGAAAAATGAAAAGGTCGCCGTCTTTGACTTTGGCGGCGGTACATTTGATATTTCGATTTTGGACATTGGCGATAACGTCTTTGAAGTACTTAGCACCAACGGCGATACGCATCTGGGCGGAGACGACCTCGATGAGGTTTTGATTCACTTTCTGGCTGACGAGTTCAAAAAGAAAGAGGGTATCGACCTCCGGAATGACCCGATGGCCTTGCAGCGGCTTAAAGAAGCGGCTGAAAAATGCAAATGCGAACTGAGCCAGCAAGTCGAGTCCACGGTCAATCTCCCCTTTATCACGGCGGATGCTTCCGGACCGAAACACCTAAATATCACGATTACCCGCAGCAAATTTGAGGCATTGGCTGAACCGGTGTTTGACCGGCTGAAAAATCCTTGCATTCAGGCTCTTAAAGATGCAAAACTATCCGCCAAAGAAGTCAATGAAGTGCTGATGGTCGGCGGTTCAACCCGTATTCCGAAAGTCGTGCAGATCGCCCAGGATATCTTCGGCAAAGCTCCCAACAAGAGCCTTAACCCCGACGAAGTGGTCGCCATCGGCGCTGCTATTCAGGGCGCTATTCTGGCCGGCGATGCGGGCGTTAAGGATATTTTGCTGCTGGACGTTACACCGCTATCGTTGGGCGTTGAGACTCTTGGCGGGGTAATGACCAAGCTGATTGAGAAAAATACGACCATCCCGACCAGCAAAAAAGAAGTGTTCTCGACGGCGGCGGACAATCAGCCAAGCGTGGAAATTCACGTCATGCAGGGCGAGCGGCAGTTTGCCCGCGACAATCGCACCTTAGGCCGATTCCAGCTTGCCGGTATCGCTCCGGCGCCGCGCGGAATGCCCCAGATTGAGGTTACGTTTGATATTGACGCCAACGGCATTTTGAATGTCTCAGCCAAAGATACAGGCACGGGCAAAGAGCAGTCGATCAAAATTCAGTCTTCATCGGGCCTTAGCAAAGATGAAGTCGAAAAGATGACTCGGGACGCGGAAGCCCACGCGGAAGAAGACAAGAAACGCCGCGAGGTGGTGGACTTGAAAAATCAGGCCGACCAGCTTGTGTACTCGACTGAAAAGACGCTCAAGGAATACGGCGATAAGGTTGACGCCAAAGTCCGCGGCGACATAGAAAGCGCAGTCAACAATCTCAAAGAAGCCGCCAAAGGCGAAGATGGGGATGCCATCAAGAAATCGATGGAAAAACTCAATACCGTCGCCCAGGAACTTGGCAAGATTCTTTATGAGGAAGCCGCCAAGAAACAGGCACAAGCCAAGCCCGCAGGCGACGCCCCGCAGGGCGCACCCGAAGGCGCCCCGGAAGAAGGCGAAGTAAGGCGTAAAGGCGGCGACGATGTGATTGACGCGGAATTCGAGGCGAAATAAGCCCCCGCAAACACCATAGATCAGCTCTACAAGACCCGTCCTCAAAGGCGGGTCTTTTTTTGACGTTGCTATCAATTCTTTTGGGGGTTATTTGCTCTCCAAATGAAGCAAATGCAGAAGACGATGAGCAATCGGCAAAACAATGACGCTGGCAACACCAATAAAAGCAAGTCCCGCAAAGAGCGCATAAAAACCGGCAAATAACTTGGCTGCCGGGTTATGGAGTTTGGCTACAGGTCCCATCCCGCCGAGAATCATCGATGCGTTGAGGAACGAATCCAGCCAGGAAAGCCCTTCCAGGCCGTGATAACCAACCATGCCGATGCCCAATGCTATGAACATAAGCGCCAGCCCGACAATAACATGTCGGATAACGCGAAGCACGAATTGCCTTACAGGCAGCAGCGATTGAGAACGATGCTCAAACATTAGAAATCTTGCCATTTTAAAATCCTTTTTCCTCGCAGGTCCGCGGGAGACTTGTCTTGTGTTTTTCTTTTACATCGTCATCCATTGGTTTTTTTTTGGGGGGGGTCTATGCCGTCGACCGAGATGACACCAATCTTCCAAATGCCTTTTTCAAGAAAGGCTTCTATCGTCTGGCGATTTGCTTTATTGATTAAATTAGAGTGTGATACCTTATACTTTTTCACATATTCGGCAAGCGTCATAATGTGTGCGCCTTCCAGATACGCAAGCCTCTTGTGATAACTGTTGGTCAGCGATTTACCAACGATTTCCTCCATGATGGCTGTTGCGCCTTTTTCGTCAAATTCATTAAATGCCTCGTAATACATTTTTCGGTCAATGAATTTAATATTGACCGGTACAAACCCTTCTCGTATCAGCAAATAATTATTGATGACTCTGCCAATACGGCCGTTGCCGTCAACAAATGGGTGGGTGTGTTCAAAGGTAAGATGCAGCAGCGCGATGCGTTTTGTAATATTTTCATGGCTGCTTGCGTAATACGCAGCAAGCATCTTTTCTAATCTTTCTACGACTTCTTTTGGGTCCAGCGTGATGTAGCTGCCAACCCTGACCCACTGGCCGTCCCTGCGGAACTGTCCGGCAATATCATCCCGGATATTCGACATCAGCATTTTGTGGAGCGACAGAATAACATCCAGCGTTAGTTCCTGTTCTTTGGCCTTGGTATCAATATAAGAAACGACCCGCGCGAGGTTTTTGGCTTCAAAAATTTCTCGTTCAGTGATGTATCTGTCTAAGTGGATTTGCAGAAGGATTTTCTCTGTTTCTTCAAGAGTCAGAGTGCTGTTCTCGATGGCATTGGAGTTATAGACCTGCTCGGCGACCTCCGCTTCGCTCAATAATTGGATAAGCGATTGTTTGCCAATAGATGCAGTGTAATAACGCTCTCGTAAGCGGTGGATTATATTAAAAACATGTAATACCTTTGCCATAATTATATACTATTTCACGATTTTGCCAACATAATCGTGAAAATTCGCAAAAAAACAGCAGATTTCACGGTTTTAAGCTTTCTATCCCCATTAACCGTTATAATAAACACTTATGCTATTCTACGAAGCACACCCGTTGTCAAAGGCGGGTGTTTTTTCGTACAAAAGACGTATATCGTTTTCCGGACATAGATAATCCTAAACCTGAATTCCAAACCTATTTGACCTGTATCGGGTTATTATGTATGTTTTTAGTGTGGGGGCCGGTAGCAGCCGGATCGGCCAGACGAAACGAGGTTTTTGGGAGAATTTCGATGGGCCGTTGGCGAAGCAAGTTTTTATTTGGATTGATTATGTATTTTGGCGGGTTTGCAACCGCTATCTATTACTTGTCCCCTGTCTCGCAGGATGCCTCCAAACGGACAGACAGACATCTGAGCCTTAAATGGCCCGGCAAGACCAGCTTAAGCGCCGATAGCTGCAAGACGGCCGCCGGACAGATGCAGGAGAAGATGCAAACAGTAGTAGCATTCGCCGAGGAACAGGCCAAGCGGGTCGCGGGGCTGTATCTTGCCCAGACCGCGAAGGCCGACGAAACACACGGCAGCAATGCCGCGACCGAATGACGTAACGTACGACGTGTTTTCGGTATCGATGGCGCAGTAACAGTGCAGTCCGGTATGAGGCCTCACGCTGACGCTCCAACGCCGGAATTTCCGATTTGGTCGGTTATTCCGGCGTTTCATTTTTGTGTTCCATCCGCCTGACAAAAGATTTGACAGACCGCAGCCAATCCCCTACTATGCCCGCATATAGTCAAGAATCTTGAGGTTTAATGTCCAGTCATAATCTGTCATCAATCGTGTTGGATGGTTTCGATCTGCTGGGGTATTCGGTTGCCGGCGAGGAATCGGTCATCGGAATGCCGCAGTTGGATGTGTGCTTTGACATCGGCAAAGCTCCCGACCAGATTATCCCTATTCCCAATATCCTGCTGACGCACGGGCACATGGACCACGCGGCGGGCATTGCGTATTATCTATCGCATCGGAATTTTTTGAAGATGACGCCGGGGGTAGTGCTGACACCGCCGAATCTGATTGAACCGATCAATCAAATCATCAACGCCTGGGGGCGATTGGATGGCAGCCGCATCCCCGCCAAATTAGTCCCGATGCGGCCGGGCGATGAGTACACAATCAAGCCCAATCTGTTTGCGCGGGCGTTTCCGACCCGGCATACCCGCGAATCGGTCGGATTTAGCGTAATCGAACGGCGAAAGAAACTCCGACCTGAATATCGCGACCTGAAAGGTCCTGAACTGGTGCAGCTAAAAAAGAAAGGTGTTGCAATTGACATCCCGCTGGAAATTTCGATTGTAACCTATCTGGGCGATACTTCGTATGTGGATTTTTCGCAACTGGACTATGTCGCCAACAGCCGAATTCTCATCGCCGAATGCACATTTTTTGAAGATGAGCATACCGACCGTGCGGATGCCGGCAGGCACATCCACATTGATGAGTTTGTGCCATTGCTGGAACGGATGAATAATGAGCATATCGTCATCACTCACCTGACCCAGCGAACGGGCGTTGGGCAGGCGCGAGCGATGCTCAAAAAGAAGATGCCGCCGGAGTTGTTTAAAAAAGTTAAAATCTTAATGGATCGAAAGTATCGACAACCCATTCCTCCCGCGAATTTACCTCAGCAAATGGACACGATAAATTCCACCCAGAAAAATAGGTCTTAATTTAGACATAGAATGCCTTGTAAAAAAATACTCTTTTTTTATATTTCTCTTGACATTCAAAGCTCTAATGCCGATAATTAGTGATGTGGTTGTGGGTAAAAGTGTGAAAAGAGCTAATTTAATAATTTAATGCCATTATTTTTTTGTAGTTATCATCTTTTTGACTCTCTTTTTCACCTCCTGCTCCTGCTTTAGTCTGCGGCGAGAATGTGTAATGTCGCAGGTGTGCATGTAGTTTTCAAACAATAACCAAGAAAAGGCTTAGCCTGCGTTTCCTAAATATGCTCTGCGTTGGAGCATCAAAATGGCACTTATCGTCCTGAATATCCGGAAACGCCTGAATCCGCAAAGCCTTGTTTTGAAAGGAGTAACACAATGAAAAAGAAAGGTTTTACACTGATTGAGCTATTGGTCGTTATCGCGATCATAGCGATGCTGCTGGCGATCCTGATGCCGGCGCTGAACAAGGTTAAGAAAATCGCCCAGCGCGTCATCTGCGGCACCAACCTCAAAGGTCTCGGCACAGCCCAGGTTGTTTATGCCAACG
Organism: uncultured Pirellulales bacterium; assembly: GCA_964630865.1. Classification (GTDB taxonomy): domain Bacteria; phylum Planctomycetota; class Phycisphaerae; order Sedimentisphaerales; family Anaerohalosphaeraceae; genus Anaeroglomus. Next base: position 16,529 of record CAZVXR010000278.1, read on the forward strand.
AGTATACGGATTCGTATGCGATTCAGGGAAAGGGTACAAAGCAAGTTCTGGGTTCTTCCACCACAGATTGGTACAACAAAGCTAAAGTGTGGTCAGACACCCAACAAACAATTACCGTTGGTGCCAGCTTGTACCTGCTCGTTCGCGAAGCGGATGTCAGCCCCAAGTCTTTTATTTGCCCATCAGGTGACCAGAAAGAGTTTTCCGGAAAAGCGCCTACCTCTGTAAGCCCACAGCCAGACATCACAGATCTCTGGGATTTCGGTGCCGCAAAAGATACTACTAATTGGGCTGCGGGTGCTGGCGATGAAGGCCCGACAAAGACGGTTAGCTATGCCTATCACATGCCTTATGCAATGGGACAAACCGGCGCACTTAGCACAGGCGCAAAAAGTACTTATGCCGCCAGTGGCAGTAATACCGCTGCATTTGCGCTTATGGCAGATCGAAATCCATGGCTTGATGCCAAACTAACTGGCAGAGCTGGCGCTAACGCTGATAATTATATGAATGCGGCGTACCTGTTGGGGTC
>CAZVXR010000279.1:0-2916 GCA_964630865.1 uncultured Pirellulales bacterium
GCCCAGTTGGATAAACTTGAAAAGACCAGCCCGGGATGGCTGATTATGGGTTTTTTTGCAGGTTTTGGGATTATGTTCTATATCATGCTCAAGCGCGCGAAAAGCTCAAACGAAGAAATTGAGAAGAATTCCGAAGAAAATGACCAAAGTCGATAACGCTATCTGTGTGAAAAAAGCCAAATCGATTATTGTCAACTTGAGTCTGTCCGGGCTTTTTGTGGGATTTGTGTTTTTGCTTGTTTATCGGTATTGTGAACAGGCAGGACCCGTTGCTCAAAGAAGCTGTGTGGCTGCAATGATTGGGTCGATTGCCGCCGGCGTAGCCGTTTTTTGGCCGATTTTGGGTTCGTTTAATAATAATGACGCCAATGAAATGATTCGCAGTATTTTTATTGCCAGCGTTACAAGGCTCTTGTTAGGATTCGTTGTTGTTGTTATAATCTTTTCTTTTATGGCAGTCAGTCGCGGTTGGTTTCTCGGATGTTACGGGATATTTTACGCGACGTTTGTTGCGGTAGATACGTGGTTGATTGTTTGTCTGCTTCAAGGACGGTCTTTGGAAAAGGATGATTCCGAGTATGGATATGACTGTAGCATTGCTTGCAAACGCAAACGTAGTCGAAGAGATTACCAGTAAGAATCTGTGGACATTTCACGTCGGTTCTTACCCGTTTCACTTCAGCAATCACATGCTGATGATTGCGGTCGCGTCGATCATTCTAATGGTTGTGCTGCCGATGGTACTGCGTCGGCCAGTTCTGGTGCGCACAGGCTTCGGGAATGCCATTGAAACGATTTGCGTTTATATTCGGGAAGACGTCGCCCGGCCATTCCTTAAAGATCACACCGATCGGTATATTGGGATATTGTGGACATTGTTTTTCTTTATTCTAACCATGAACCTGCTTGGATTGATGCCGATTACGCAGTTTGTTTATGTCCTGACCAAGCAGAAAAATATCGGGGGCGCTCCTACGGCGAATATCTGGGTTACCGGGGCGCTGGCGGTGTTTTCATTTCTTCTGTTTCATATCGCCGGCATTTGGGAAAAGGGATTTTGGCACTACATCAAGACCTTTACGCCGAAAGTTCCGTGGCCGATGTTTCCATTTATGTTTGCTCTTGAGATCGTCAGTTCCTTTGTCCGACTTTTTTCGCTGGCGATTCGGTTATTCGCAAATATTCTGGCTGGGCATATTTTGCTTGCGGTCATCCTTGGATTCATTATGATATTCAAAAATTTTATGGTTGCAACCGCATCCGAGTTGGCCACGGTGATGTTTAGCTTATTGGAGTTGTTTGTTGCGTTTTTGCAGGCCTATATCTTTGTTTTCTTAACGACCATTTTTATCGGATTTGCGATAGCGGATGAGCATTAGCATAAGAGATCTGTCCGAAATGGCAGATTTTTGTTTATAACGAAATTAAAAACCTGTTTTAGAGTGTGTTTAGGAGAGTTCTAAGATGTTGGATTTACTGATGTTAGTACCTATGATGCTGTCAGAGTTGAGTATCGGCGACAAGGGCCTTGGATTGCTTGGCGGAATGCTTGGCACAGGTTTAATCGTGCTGGGGTCTTCCAATGGAATCGGTCGGTTGGCCGGCAGTGCGGTTGAGGCCATTGCGCGTCAGCCGGAAGCGGGCAACCGTATTTTCACGACGATGATTATTGCTGCGGCGTTGATCGAAGGTATCACGCTGTTTGCGATGATTATCTGCCTGCTTGTGGTAATGAAATAGTATTCAACCGGGGAACTGTGATGCGAATGCTCAGGTTATTGGCGACTGCCTGGCTGTGGGTCAGTACTGCGGCTGTGGCTTTGGCCTCGGAGGCGGCGGTTGCTGTCGAAGGTGAGGTTGCCGAAAAAGCCCCCAGTGTATTTGAGGGCAAGTTTTCCGAGTCGGTCTGGACACTGATTTGGTTCGGGCTGCTGATTTTTGTGCTGTGGAAAGTGGCCTGGAAACCGCTGCTGAAAAGTTTGCAGGCACGTCAAGACCATATTCAAAAGGAAATTGACGATGCCGAGAAGACTCGCAACCAGGCTCAGCAGGTTTTGAATGATTACCACAGCAAACTGGCCGACGCAGAGCGGCAGGGGCGAGAGATCATCAATCAGCGGGTCAAGCAGGCGCAATTAGACGCCAAAGAGGTTGAAAACCAGAATCGCAAGCAGATTGAGCAGATGAAGCTGCGATTTGAGGCGGATGTGGTTCGTGAGAAAGTGGACGCCGAGGAACAGCTTTGGTCGCAAGCCGGCGATATTATCCAGAAGATCGGTCAGGACGTGTTCGGCAAGGCTCTGACGGACGAGGATAACCAGCGGCTGATTCAGCAGGCGGTCGATCGGCTTAAGCAATCGCATCGCGGCACATCGAGTTAATCCGGGTAGAATATAATGGCGTCGTCGTCCAAACATATTATTCATGAAGTCTATAGCGATGTCCTGTTTCAGTTGGCCGAGGAATCGGGCGAGGTGGAACAGGTGCTTGGCGATTTGGCTGCCGTGGGAAAGCTGCTGCAGGATGAGCCCGATTTTATCAAGCTGCTGATTTCGGACAAGATGAAAGATGTTGAAAAAGCCGAAGTTATCCACCGGGTTTTCGGCGGCCGGGTATGCGAACTGATGCTCAATTTTTTGTGTGTTTTGGCGAAGCGAAGCCGGGTGGGTTTTTTGCTCGGAATTACCGACCGCTATGAAATACTTGCCGACAGGCTGAAGAATTGTCGTCTGGTGGGTGTAACGCTGGCCAGGAAAAAAGACGACGCCGAGTTGGAACAGCTGCGTCAACAGATCAAAGACGCCGTCGGTGCGGAAGTGAAACTTAAAGTTTGTATCGACCCTGAGATATTAGGCGGTATCATTATCCGGCAGGGCGATTTAATGATTGATAATTCCGTTCAGACGATTTTGGATC
>CAZVXR010000280.1:0-3116 GCA_964630865.1 uncultured Pirellulales bacterium
TAAGTCTTGTTGGTTCAGGAGCTTGTTGCTCTTAGGCATGGATTTAACGGATGTCATTTTGCATCCGACGATAACGAACAGAAAGACCCCTACACAGCCGATTTTGAACAATCAGGCCGCGAAGCGGAGATACTTTGCGGCCTTTGGTCTTTATATATAGAATCGATTAAGCCAATCAAGGAATAATTATGTCAGTACAGGAACATATTCGCAACGTGGCGATTATTGCTCACGTTGACCATGGTAAAACGACACTTCTTGACCAGTTATTATACCAGTCCGGGATGTTTCGCAATGCGGAACTGGACAAATTGGCGGGCGGCCAGCATGGCCTTATTATGGACTCAAATCCTCTTGAACGAGAACGCGGGATTACGATTCTGTCCAAGAACTGCGCGGTCAACTACACCGACCCGGAGGGCAATGAATACAAGATCAATATCATCGATACTCCCGGCCACGCCGACTTTGGCGGCGAAGTCGAGCGCGTTTTAAAAATGGCGGATGGCGTGCTGCTGCTGGTGGATGCTTTTGATGGCCCGATGCCGCAGACGCGGTTTGTGTTGACCAAGGCGCTGATGCACAAGCTCAAGCCGATAGTGATTATCAACAAAGCAGACCGGCCGGACGCCCGTCCGCATGATGCGGTTAACGAGGTTTTTGACCTGTTTGTATCCCTCAAAGCCGACGATGACTCTCTGGATTTCCCTGTGATTTTCGCATCCGGCAAGCATGGCTGGGCGACAACGGACTTGGAAAAGCCCAATAATAATTTACAGCCGATTTTTGACGCGATCATCAATTCCATCCCGGCTCCCAAAGTCAATCCGGAAGCTCCGCTGCAAATGCTGGTTACGACGCTGGATTATTCGGATTATGTCGGTCGTATCGCGATAGGTCGTATTTTTGCAGGATCTGTCAAGCAGGCCGAGACGGTAACCATTATTGATACATCGGGTCGGCATACCCTTCAGAAAATCATACAACTTTACGAGTTTGATGGTTTGGGTAAAAGGCCTGCGGTTCTTTGCGAGGCAGGCGATATTTGCGCGATTGCGGGTTTCGATCCCATTGATATCGGCAATACAATTGCCTGTGCAGATCAGCCTACCGCGCTGCCGATTGTTGCGGTCGATGAGCCGACGATGAATATGACGTTCCGCGTCAATGACGGCCCGTTCGCCGGACGCGATGGGAAATATGTAACCAGTCGAAATGTCAAAGAAAGGCTGGATAAGGAGCTGAAGACCAACGTTGCCATGCGGGTCGAACCGGGCATTACGGCCGATGAATTTTTGGTCTCTGGACGCGGACTGCTGCATTTGGGCATCCTGCTGGAGAATATGCGACGGGAAGGATATGAACTAACGGTTGGAAAGCCGCAGGTGATTATTCGTGTCGTCGATGGGCATCGGCATGAACCGATCGAACGGCTGGTGGTCGATTGCCCAATGGAATGCCAAAGCGCGGTGATGAGTCTGCTGGGTGATCGTCGCAGCGAATTAGTCAGTATGGATGCCAAGACCGGCGCAGACACTTATATCCACATGGAATTTAATATCCCATCCCGCGGCCTGTTCGGACTGCACGCGCGGCTGCTGACGGCCACGCAAGGGCGGGCGGTGCTGCATCACAATTTTGAACGGTATGAGCTCATGCGGGGATCGATTCCGCAGCGGCAGGCCGGCGTGATGATTGCGACCGAGCCGGGAACGGTTACGGCATACGCCCTGGATGCGTTATTTGATCGCGGGACATTTTTTATGGAGCCTGGTGATGTAATTTATGAAGGTCAGGTTGTCGGCGAACACTGCAAAGATAATGATATTCCCGTCAATCCCGTCAAGGCTAAACAGCTTACCAATATGCGGGCGGCGGGCAAAGACGATAATGCCCGTGTGAAAACGCCTCGCCGGATGAGTTTAGAGCAGGCGCTGGAATACATCCAGGAAGATGAACTGGTTGAAATTACGCCGAAATTCATTCGCATTCGCAAGCGTCTGCTCAAAGAAACCGACCGCAAACGCGATTCGCGAAAGAAAGGGTCTTAATTCGGGACTTCTTATGATTCAACCCGAACGCATACGACAGTTGAATCAGAAGCCGCCGCGGGATGGCGAAAGCGTTCTCTATTGGATGCAGGCGGCGCAGCGGACGGATTGGAATCATGCCCTTGAATATGCTATTGACACAGCCAACCAGAGGCGAAAGCCCTTGTTGGCTGTTTTTGTTTTGACTGAGTATCCGCAAGCGAATCTCAGGCATTATTATTTTATGCTCGAAGGGTTGGTGCAGACACAGCGGGAGCTTGCCGCTCGTGGTATTTTGCTGACAATCCAAATAGGCTCCCCCGAAACAATTATTCCCCGATTGGCTCGCAAGGCCGACGTTGTTGTTACCGATGATGGTTATTTGCGCATTCAGCGGCAATGGCGGAAAGATATTGCTGCGGCCATTGACTGTCCATTGGTTGAGATTATTACCAGTGTTATTGTACCGGTCGAGTGCGCTTCAGATAAGGAAAATTTTTCAGCCGGGACGCTGCGGCCACGGATACGCAAACAATTGGCCGCATTTCTCGTGCCGATCCAATACAGAAAATTAAATTCGCGTTTTTATGCAAATGGAAATCCTAAAGACTCAATATCACTGGATGATATTGATGCGGTTCTGAAAAAGATGAAACTTGACCGAACGGTACCGCCGTCGGGAGCCTTTCGGGGCGGTCCGGCGGAGGCACAAAAACGGCTGAAACTCTTTATTGCCGAGAAATTGGATTTATACGGCGGCAAACGCGGCGACCCGACGCTGGATATTCAATCCCACCTTAGCCCGTATCTACATTTTGGCCAGATTAGTCCTTTGCAGATTGCGATGGAGATCGGTAAGACCGACAGTCCCGGCAAAGATGCCTTTCTCGAAGAACTGATTGTTCGGCGGGAGTTGGCGTTTAATTATGTCTGGTACAATCCAAAATACGATGTATTTGACGCCTTGCCGCATTGGGCGGTCAATACACTGAATGTTCATGCTAAAGACAAGCGGGAGTATGTCTATACGCTGGAACAGCTGGAGACGGCACAGACTCACGACCCGGCGTGGAACGCAGCGCAGAT
>CAZVXR010000281.1:0-1862 GCA_964630865.1 uncultured Pirellulales bacterium
TGACCGCCGTAAACCTGATTGCCATGTTCGGTTTTTTTGTCGTCAGCCCGATGGGACTGTACCTGGGCATTTATTATGTTTGCGACGGCAGCAAAGATTTTGCTGCAACCATTGGCGGTTTTGTCGGAACGATAATCGGAGTGATGAACCTTCTTGCGCTGGTTCCTTTGACGGCACTGTCGCGTCGGTTTGGCAAGAAGGCCGTCATTATTGGCGGCCAAGCTGTTGCTCTGACAGGATTTCTCTCAACCTGGGTAATGATGACGCCGGAACATCCTTACTGGGGGATCATTCCCTGGCTCTTTATTGCACCGGGACAGTTGGCGATGTGGGTCATCAGCAGCTCGATTGGAGCGGACATCGTCGATATCGATGAATTGGAGACGGGACTTCGCCGTGAGGGAATCTACAGCGCTGTCAGCGCCTTGCTGAACAAGGGAGGAACCGGGTTATCCTCAATGGTCAGCGGTTATGTGATTGCCGGGTCGGGTTTTATCACCGCGGTTGTTCCGTCTGCGGAGGTTCTCTTCCGGATGCGTGCGTTGTATGTGCTGGTTCCCGCAATCTTCACAGCAATAGCAATTTTGATCGCCGCGACACTTCCGGTTTCCACTCGCCGGATGCACCAGGTACGAGAAATATTGGATAAACGCCATGCAGAGGCCAGCCGTTTGGCCGAAGAAACGCAGGCTGTATAATAAACAGGTACGATTATACCCCGAATGGATAAAAGCTAATTTACTATTTAAAGCATTTTTTATGGAAAACAAAGAATTGCGATTTAGACACGTTCATCTGGATTTTCATACGTCTGAGGCTATTGATGGGATCGCCGCAGACTTTGACGCGGAACGGTTTGCCGACACACTGGTCAAATCCCATGTTAACTCGATCAATGTATTTGCCCGCTGCCATCACGGCTGGCTGTACTATGAGTCGAAAAAATTCCCGGAGCGGATTCACCCGAATCTGAAAAACAAAAACCTGCTCAAACAGCAGATTGAGGCCTGTCATCGTCGTGGCATCAAGGCGCCAATCTATCTGCCAGTCCAGTGGGATCAGTACACCGCCGAGCGCCATCCCGAATGGCTGACGATGACGGCCGAAGGCCGACAGGAGGGTACGCCGCCCTATGAAGCCGGCTTTTACCGCAGCTTATGCGTCAACACGCCGTATGTGCAGTTCCTGCGTCAACATATTGCCGAGCTATTTGAACTGTTTGATGTTGATGGTTTATGGATCGATATTGTTCAGTTTAAAGACTGTTCCTGCTATGCCTGCCGACAGGGAATGCTCAAGGCGGGGCTGGATCCGAGCGACATCGCGGTACGCAAAGCCTATGGGATAGACGTATTAACCCGATTCAAACGCGAGATGACCGTATTTATTCAGTCCTTCAAGAAAGACTGTACAGTCTTTTATAACAACGGGCATGTCGGCGTGCGGGAGCGGCAGGCGATCGATGCCTTTACGCACTTCGAGCTGGAATCCATCGCCGGCGGCGGCTGGGGATATATGCATTTCCCCGTAGCGATGCGGTATGCCCGGACGCTCGGTTTGGATTGCCTCGGTATGACGGGCAAATTCCACACGGCCTGGGGCGATTTTCATTCGTTTAAGAATCCTGTTGCGCTGGATTATGAATGTTTCAGAATGCTGGCATTCAATGCCAAGTGCTGTGTCGGCGATCAGCTTCGCCCCCGGGGCGAATTATGTCAATACACCTACGAACTGATCGGTAAGACTTATGCCGAGATCGAGAAAAAAGAACCCTGGTGCATCGGCGCGAAAGCTGTCACGGAGATAGGGGTGATCAATCCCGAAAGCAGCGTATTTGTTCCAAATGAATCTGCGACAGGCGC
>CAZVXR010000282.1:0-4821 GCA_964630865.1 uncultured Pirellulales bacterium
CTTATCCGAATGACGCCCGTCTTCTGTTACGCCCTGAGCCATATCCTGCGACGCTTCGCGGAACCATCATCAGCGACATCATCAAAGAAAACCGCCAAAACTGGGTTTTCGGCGAATATCAATTCACTGAGCCATCGCGAAGTTTTTATCTTGAGCTTGAAGCCTATCGTACCCAAACTGGTCATTGGGCCAAAACTCGCGGTGGCATCCGGGTACAGGTAGCCCAGCCTTCACCCCACATCCGACCCATGGATCAGGTTGAGTTTTATTGTACTCTTAGCGGCTTTGAGCGCCCTGCCAATCCCGGACAATTCGACTTTCGAAGCTATATGCACAATCGCGGCGTCTATCTGGGAGCGATGGTGGAAACTGCCGATGGGATATGTGTTTTGAATCGTCCTGTCGGATTTAGTTTCCACAAGGTCGCTTTTTGGCTAAGGCAGTTCGCTTGGAATGCCTTGCTGGTAGAAATGCCCGATCAGGCTGACCAGCGGTCGGCTATGGCAACGGCGCTGCTTCTTGGATTTCAGCAAAACATCGACTCTGCGACCAACGAAGCATTTATCAGAACTGGACTATCGCATGTCATCAGCCTATCGGGAATGCATCTGGCGATTATCGCCGGGATGGTCTGGTGGATGGCCAGACTTGCAGGACTGAATAAACGCTGGCGGGCGGTAATGATTTTCGTGGTCATTACTCTGTACGCTGTCGTCATCCCGCCGCGAGCGCCGACATTGCGGTCGGTGATTATTTGCTGGGTGCTCTGTGCAGCGATGCTCTTTCGACGAAAACCTCATCCAATTAACAGTTTGGCTATCGCCGCAATTGGATTGCTATTTTTCCGTCCGACCGATTTGTTCTATCCCGACTGGCAGTTGTCGTATGGGACAATATTGGGCATTCTGGTTCTTTACCGTCCAGTGCTGCGATGGATGCGGCAATATACGCTTGAGAAAATGCCTTCCCCGATCGAAGGGCGATGGAATGTTCGTGCTGCATACGTTACCGTTCGTCTTCTTGTTGAGGTCTTTGCGGTGGGCTTTGCCGCATGGGCTGGCGGAGCGGGCATACTGCTTTGGCATTTTGGTTCCGTCGTGCCGCTTTGCCCCCTGTGGACAGCTCTTGTTTCACCGATTGTGCCGGTGATTCTTTATCTTGGCTTTTTCAAGATTCTGCTGACAGGATTGTTCCCGACCGTTGCTGCGATTTTCGGCTGGATTGTCGCCCAGTGCTCCGCAGTTTTTATCTGGGCGGTACAGCTTTTTGCCCAATGGGATTTTACTTCCCTGCGTCTGGGGCCAACGCCGGGATGGATCAGCTTTGCGTATTATATGATGCTGGGTTTATGGCTGGCCAAACGCCGCCTGCCAAAATGGGTCAGGTTCTCATCAATTGCAATTGGAATGCTGCTCATTTTTGGCTTTTATTCGAACCACATCAATCGACAGGGACAATTGACTTTAACGTCTCTGGCAGTCGGCCACGGGCAGGCTATCGTACTCCATACCCCCGACAGCAAAGCGTTCCTATTCGATGGCGGCTCGATTACCAACAAAGACCCCGGCACACGGACCATTATCCCCTATCTGAAATACGGCGGCATTTCAAAGCTGGATGCGGTCTTTATTAGTCACGGCGATTTAGACCATTTTAACGCCCTGCCGGAAATCGCTAAAGGAGGGTGGATCAAAACACTCTATGCCAACAGCGGATTCCTCGACAGAGCTGGGCAGGGCAAAGCCCCGGCAATGTTGTTTGAAATACTAAAAAAATACAATGTTCCTCTAAAATCTACCGAGGAGTCTTTCCCGCTTGGCAGCCCGCTTGTGGTGCGAACCTTATGGCCGACAGCAGATGAAATCAGGCAGCCCTTGTCGGAAAATGACCGCTCGGAAGTGTTCTTAATCGCGTATGCCGGCAAGACAATTCTGCTGTGCGGAGACATTGAGACGGTTGCCCAGCAAAAAATGATTGAGCTCTATCCCGATTTAAAAGCAGATGTCTTAGTCCTGCCCCATCACGGCTCGACGGCCAATCTGTCCGAGGAATTCGTGCGAAAGGTCGCCGGTGAAATCATTCTCGCCAGTTGTGCTAAAAGTCGTATAGGAAATGCCTATAAATCCAAAGATAATCAGCACGTATTTTATACCGGACGGGACGGAGCAATTGAGGTAAAAATAAAAGCCGACGGCACCCTCTCTGCCGTCGGCTTTGTTAGTTCCGATTAAACAGCGTTTTGTGGTATTATTTCATATAAACAACCACTTCCACGCGACGGTTTTTGGACTTGCCGCCGGATGAGCTGTTGGAAGCGACCGGACGGGCTTCGCCGCAGCCAGCGGCACGAATGCGGTCTTTGGCAATGCCCTTGTTGACCAAATAACGGGTAACTGTCAAAGCACGCTGAGCGGACAGTTCCCAGTTATCCTGCCATTTGTTTTTGGTCTTGCTGATCGGGTCGGTATCGGTATGTCCGACGACATCAATCTTGCGACCGCTGTAACGTTCACGAATAACGCTGTTGATTTTATCCAGTTCTGCGATATAAGCGTTCTTCAGTGTTGCGCTGCCGGAAGCAAACAGAATCGAGTCGCTGACGGTAACGGTAATCGTCCCGGCGGCGGCATCCACTGCGACATCCATACCCTCAAACCCGGTTGCCTGGCCGGGTGTGGCTTTCTTTTCGGCAATCTGCTTTTGCATCTCTTCTAACTGCCGTTTGCTGTCGGCCAGCTCTTGTCCCAACCGCCCCTTTTCTGCGGCGGATGAATCCAGAGTTGCCTGACAGTTTTCGTACATTCCCTTGACATTCTGGTATTCTACATCCAATGATTCATATTTCTTTTTCCAGTCCGTACAACCCGACAGCATTGTTACCACAACCATTCCAACCAACGCAAGCTTAACCATACCTACAATCTTCATAATGTGACCTCCATGTTTTGTTATACTTTTTATTTCACTGTTTTATTTAAAGACCATACATCGTCATAACGTAATTTCGAATCGTATCATTGAAGATAATAACCGCAAATACTGCCGTTGACAAGAACGGACCATAAGGAATTTGTCGGCTATTTTTAAAAATCCATTGATATAATGCCAAAATTAATCCAAAAAAAGGGGCAAGAAAGAATGCCAGGATTACCATCCCGGGCCCGATAACCGCTCCGGCCGCACCCATCAGGTGGACATCACCAAGCCCCATCGCCTCCCGGCCAAAGGCCAGCGTCCCTAAAATCCGCGTTAGCCAGACCACGGCACAGCCAACAAAATACCCAAAAATTGAACCTGTAAACCCTTTTATAGCATAGAGTTCCAGCGATTTTTCAAAGAAATTCCATACCCCTTCCCCTCGCAGCAGAAGCAGTCCAATTGTTCCGCCAAGAACAATTGGCAACAAGAACAGGAGCTCCTTGAGCATCTCCATCCGGTCGTTAAATTCCGGCTCCGGGCTATCTTTATCCTCAGACAACTTTTCATGCCCTTGCGGATAGGGATAGCTGGGTTTAATCCAGCCCATCCGCAAGCAGGCAAGAGAAATAACAAGCCCTACCAACGCTTCTCCGGCGATGGCGGCCTGTTTTACCGAAGCCATCGGAAAAAGTCTATATAGGTCGATTGATGATGGAGAAATGACCCACCCTGCTGCTGTCGATGCGACCACACCAACCGCCGTCACAAACCAGCATAACCCCAGAGGAATAATCCACAATTCCAAGTCGATTGCCGAAGCGGCGACAAAAGCTGCAAGCAGTGTCATTATGCACAGATATACAATCCATCCGCCGGAAAAGAACCGCTGGATGGCCATATCTCCCGAAAACCCCATCTGGCGACCCTCGAAAAAGAAAAACCACAGGTAAACGCCAAGGAACAGACATGCAGTGAATAGTTCAATCAGGACATACCGGACAGAAATAGTGGTTTTGCAATAGCGACATCTGGCACCCAAAATCAGCCAGGAAAAAATTGGGATATTGTCATAAAATTGAATCGCCTTGCCGCAGGATGGACACGCAGACCCGGGCCAGACGAGGGATTTATCCCGCGGCAGTCGATACACCACCACATTCAGAAAGCTGCCAACGCAGGCTCCAAAGGCAAAAATAAACGCCATCCAAATCCATTCTGGCGACATCATTACATCCTTGTCAGTCTATTTTGTCTTCTTTGTTTTTTTGGAAGTTACCACAGTGGTTTGGCGATCCACAATTCCAGAGACTTTCATTGGCAAACCAAACAGCCGAATAAAGCCCGTCGCATCCGTGGAGTTGTACTCTGCACCCATCGTAAAACTCGCCAGATGCGGATTGTACAGGCTCTTGGGGCTGGTTACTCCAGCCAGCGTCGCCTTACCTTTGTACAGTTTGATGCGGACATTGCCGGTTACATTCCGCTGGGTTACATCGACAAAGGCATCCAGTGCCTCACGAAGCTGGCAGAACCACTGCCCGTAATACACCATGTCGGCGTATTTGAGCGAGACCTGCTGTTTGTAGTGGGCCATTTCTCGGTCCAGACAGAGCATCTCAAGAGCCTTATGCGCGGTCATCAGAATCGTTCCGCCGGGTGTTTCATACACGCCCCGGGACTTCATTCCCACCAGACGATTTTCAACAAGGTCGGCAACGCCGACTCCGTGAATGCCGCCGATGTGGTTGAGCGTTTCAATGAGCTTTACGCCGTCAACTTTCTTGCCGTTGAGCTTAACGGGAATCCCCTGCTCAAAGCCGACTTCGACGTATTCGGCTCTGTTGGGCGTTTTGGAAATAGGCCGGCACAAAACCAGCATTTCATCTTTCGGTTCGTTGGCCG
>CAZVXR010000283.1:0-6421 GCA_964630865.1 uncultured Pirellulales bacterium
CTCACCAGCAGAATAAAGCCGAAGCCGCAAAAGAGCATTGCGGCAATCAGCAGATACGGAACATGGCGCATTTGGAGACGCGCCATGACGGACTCAACGATGCCAATGACGGCTGCCAGAGCCAGCAATTCCAGGACAAACAGCGGCCAATCCAGCCATAGTAGTCCTGTCTGGAACGGAAAGACGACATGCAGCAGCACAGCGCCAAGTACAAACAGCTTAATCGCTGCAGCGTAGAGGATTACACCGAACAGCGGCCCGCTGTGATCGAGCACCATCACCTCGTGAATCATCGTCAGCTCCAGGTGCGTATTCGGATCGTCAACGGGAATCCGGCAGGTCTCCGCCAGCAACACGACGAATAAACCGATTGCAATCAGAACCAGCGGAGCGGCTACCGCTGCCGAGAACCCCCCTTCAGGACCATGCAGCATCGTGGTTAAGGTCAATGTACCTGATACTTTCGCCAGCACCAGCAGGGCAAAGAATAGCGCCGGTTCGGAAAGGCAGGCGAAGGTTACTTCGCGTGCAGCGCCCATTCCCTCGAAAGGTGAGCCGGTATCCAGCGCTGCCGAGGTTGTGAAGAACCGTGCCAGTCCGAAGAGGTAGGCGAAAAAAATCAGGTCGCCTGGGAAGGCAATCGGCGAGTCAAAACGTCCCAGCGGCACCAGCAAGCCTGCCAGTATGACAGTTGCCAGCGTGATGATTGGCCCGGCGAGAAAGACCCACGTTGTCGTGGTGCTGATGACCATGCCTTTGCGCATCAGCTTGATCAAGTCGTAATAAGGCTGAAGCAGGGATGGCCCGACGCGTCCGCCAAACCACGCTTTTGTCTTGTTTATCACGCCCAGCAGCAGCGGAGGCAGACCCAGCAACAGGATGATATGGATTATTTTTTCAATCATAGCTAAATTCCTATCGCTCCCCAAATAAGCAGAACAATTACAATGATTACAATATAGAGGACATAAAGATGCGTCTGTCCCTGCTGCAAGATACGAATAGCCGGCAGATACCGGGCGGCAGCGTCGAATACGGGCAGCACAAGTCGATCTAAAACCGTATCCGGAACGATACTCTTAAAGCGTGCGGGGCCGGGAAAAATGCTGCGGATGGCCAGCCAATATATTTTGGGCCAGAGGATGAAATGAGACAGATTGACGAGCATGTGGGCAAATGAAGAGCCGGTATATTGGATTCGCGGTGTCGGCAGGGCGTAGCCGCAGTCCCAGGTACAGCTGTTGCGAATAATGCGGGTTTGAGGCAGCGTTTTCAAGGCAAGGATAATTGCTCCGACAAGCAGAATCAGAGCCAGTCCCAGCGCGGTAATCCACCGTAATGGTGCGACTGTTACGATAGATGTTGTGGAGTCAAGCTGCACCGCCCAGGTTCGTGCCGCTTTCTCAAGCAGTCCGATTGTAATCATGGGGAAAAGGCCGATACCTGCGCAGCCTGCCGCCAGAGCGGCCATGGGGATAATCATACTTGCTGATAGATCCGATGTGTAATCCGCACTCTCACATCGCGGCGATCCGAGGAATACTGTACCCAGCAGCTTGACAAAGCAGGCAACAGCCATCGCCCCGATCATCGCAAGGGCTACCGCCGCCAGGGCTGCTGCCGGAAATCCGGCGTTGTCGCCAAAGCCAAGGGTATGAAACAGGCCGACATAAATCAGCCATTCGCTGGCAAAACCGTTCAGTGGCGGCAACGCACAGATGGCCACTGCTCCGATGGCAAACAGAATCATCACTTGCGGCATCTGTTTGGCCAAACCGCCCAGTCGGTCTATCTCCCGTGTATGTGCGGCGTGGATGATTGCCCCCGCATTGAAAAACAGCAGCGATTTAAACAGGCTGTGATTCCAAACATGCAGCAGCGATCCGCCCAGTCCCAGTAATATCCAGTCGGGGCGGTTCTGCGAGCGGCCGAGCAGTGCAAGGCCCAGACCGATCCCAATGATCCCGATGTTTTCGATACTGCTGTAGGCCAGCAGTCGCTTTAAGTCGTGTTGGCCAATGGCAAATGCAATGCCTGCTGTCCCCGTAACCACCCCGATTACCAGCAGTGTTTCGCCACACCAGGGGGTCGTTACAGGAAGCATCGCCGTCATCCGGACGATGCCGTATATGCCCATCTTAAGCATCACGCCGGACATCACAGCCGAAACATGGCTGGGTGCGTTGGCGTGAGCGCCGGGCAGCCAGACATGCAAAGGCATAAACCCTGCCTTGAACCCAAAGCCAATCAAGGCCAGGATGAAAATTGCCCCAGCTAACTTTAACGAAATCGGTTGAGCTGTTTCCAATGCGAATGAGCCTGTGGCATAATGCCAGAGGGCAAACATCGCGATCAGGCACAGCGTTCCGATGTGTGTAGCGATAAGATAGATCCAGCCTGCTCGTCGAACATCCGGATTGTCATTTTCCGCTGTTGCGGCAAAGTACGCGGCAATCGCCATGATTTCCCATGCGATCAAAAAGAGGACGCTGTCGCGTGCGATGACAACCAATGCCATTGAACCGGCAAGCAATCCATAAAAAAAGCCAAGCTGGCGTCCATTGTCCGGATGCTCGGATTGCTTCCAATATCCCAACCCATAGATTGAACCGAGTGCGGGGACTATGAATACTGGAGCCAGAAACAGAATGCTGATAGAGTCAATGGCTGTCGCAAAACGCCCCCACGGCAAAAACCACGGCACATGCAGCGAAGGCGAAATTGTCTGACCCGAAGATATAATAATGCTGGCCAGGCCCAATACGCTGCCAGCCAACATTAGCAACGTCGTTATTCGCTGCCCTGTCCGTGAACGCGGCGAAAGCAGGCAGGCAGGCAGGCCGCTAAGACCGACAGCGGCAATTGCCGCAAATATCATCCAAACACTCAACATGATTAAATCCTTTAAACGGGCTGCTGGTTTTTGCGCCCGCATTCATCGTTATTATATCATCGCGCAAATAGCCGCACGAAAAATTCCTTAAACGGTATTAATGTACTTAGCATCAGGATCACCGTGATCAGGATGTAGAGTATATACTGCTGTGTGATTCCCTGCTGGAATCGGCGGAACCAGCCGAACCCTTGTTCAATGCTCCGGCCGGTCGGTATAAACGCCCGATCCAGGATGATGTCGTTGACATGGCTGTGCATGGTCGCCGGTTTCGGAAAAAGACCCCTGACGTGCGGCCAATGCACCAGCGGGCGAAGTACCCAGCCGAACATTGCCACAATCATCTGCGCCAGCGACGAAGCAGTGTACTGCATTCGAGTCGTGGGGCTGGCATAGCCGCAATCCCAGGTGCCGAGCTTACGCGAAATCGGCTTGCCAAGCGTTAGACCAACAGTTATCGCCCCAATTAAGACCACCAGAAGCAGCGACATCACGCTGATCGTTTTAAGCGGCACGACGGAGCCTAAGCTTAGAGATGAATCCGACTCCAGTTTCCAGCAGGCGATAACGCTGTCGAGGATCGGAGTTAGCAGCACGGGCATTAGACCTATGATCGCGCAGCAGGCCGCCAGAAAAATCATGGGAATTCGCATGGTCAGGGGGGATTCGCAAACACCGGTTGAGCCAGAAGTTCGCGGCGTTCCAAGGAAGACTGCCCCATAAACTTTCACAAAACAAGCCACCGCCAGAGCCCCGATCATCGCCAGCACCGGCACGACAATCACGGTTGCCGATCCGATGCGGCCATCGTTTATCATGGTTGCAAACAAGCCCATATAAACAAACAACTCGCTGACGAATCCATTCAGCGGAGGCAAGCCGCAGATGGCGACGGCGCCGACGAGAAACATCGCCGCAGTCAATGGCATGGTTTTGGCCAATCCGCCCAAGCGGTCAATCTGCTGCGTGCCGGCCTGGTGAACGACCGAACCGGCGCTTAGAAACAGCAGTGATTTGAAAAGGCTGTGGTTCCAGACATGCAGCAGACAGCCGCCCAATCCCAGCACGACCCATTCCGGCCGTCCTGCCGAGCGTCCCAGCATCGCCACTCCCAGCCCCATCAGGATAATGCCGATATTTTCCACACTGTGATAGGCCAGCAGCCGCTTTAGGTCGTGCTGTCCAAGAGCGAATACAACCCCAAGCAGTCCGCTGATAGCGCCAATCGCGAGAATCAGGCCGCCCCAAACCGCAGGAGGGTCGGGCATTAGCGACATAAACCGAACCAATCCATAGATACCCATTTTAAGAACTATGCCGGAAAGCATTGCGGACACATGGCAGGGTGCATTGGCGTGTGCGCCAGGAAGCCAGAAATGCAGAGGCATCATACCCGCTTTCAAACCAAATACGAACAGCGACAAGAAGAACAATATGTTCATCATGCCCAAACTTACCGTATCACGGGCAATCGGCAGCAAAGCATAAGACCCCGTTGACCATCGCCAAAGGATGAACAGGGCAAACAGCGTCAGTGTGCCGAGGTGTGTGGCAATCAGATAAATCCAGCCTGCCCGCCGACACTCGTCGCGGTGGTCTTCAGTGGTCACCAGAAAGAAAGCCGACATCGCCATAATTTCCCATCCCAGCAGGAATACCATGGCGTGCTTGCCGATAACCAGCAGCGCCAAACCTGCAGTCAGTAACCCCCAGAACAGTCGAAGTTTGCGTCCATTTTGCCGATGACGGCTTTGCGGCCAGTATCCAAGGCTGTAGATGGCGCCAAGCCCGCCCATGAGGAAGACAGGAACAAGGAAAAATGCGCTTAAGGCGTCAACGCCGACCACGGAATTGCCCACTGCCAGCCACGGGAAATTTACTGTTTGAGAGGGGGTAAGGCTCAAGCTTGCCCCTGCGCCGACCAATCCTGCGATTGTACTTGCGCCCATGATCCATGCGGCGATCCGCTGACCCGCCGCTGATGATCGCGCCAGACACAGTCCCGGCAGGCCACTGACTGCCGCAAGCATAATTGCTATAATGATAAGGTTAAGAGACATCAATTAATCGATCTGCGTTAGTAAGCGAAAATCATCCTTGATAATCAGCAGTTATTTATGGCCCTCGCTCCGAGGGGAATTTGATGCTGGAAGGGCGCTCTCTGCCCGCAATAAGGTATCCATCAAGTCCTCACGCGAGGCTTGTCGCTTAAGCGCCGTTTTAAAGTCCCGGTTTTGCAGAACAAAGCCTAAGCGGGATAACATGTGAAGGTGTGCCCGGACAGTCGGACTAATTAGGGTAAATAGTGTACTGACCGGTTGGCCGTCAATGGCGCCAAAATCAATCGGATTATCTAAAAAACACAGTGAAATGCCGGGTTTTGAGACGTGTAAGACGACCGGATTTCGGACATGCGGAATCGCGATTCCCTCACCGATGCCGGTTGACCCGAGTGTTTCACGTGCCATTAAAACCTGATACAAGAACTCGCGATCTACTTCTTCAGGCAGATTCAGAACATCAACGATCGCGCGGAGTACAGTTGGCTTATCATTGCCGCCAATCCGGTAAGAGATGCCGCCGGTTTTAAGTGCCTCTGAAAGACAAGGCAGTGCTGTCTTGCTCTGCTCGGTTTCCTGAAATATTTCGGGGGAAACCTGGATTCGCCGGGATGTGGCCCAATCCAGCAACTCGGACCGATTAAATCGAAATTGTTCATTGATCTGGTAAACGGGAATCACCTGCTGTTTAATCCAGCGGTAGATTGTTTTCTCGGAAACATTCAGCAGTTTCGCGGTATCTTTAACCGACAGTTGCATTTGTAATTCTCCATAGACATTTATGCTAAGAATATAACATCTGTGGACTTTATACTCTTTTGTCCAAAATTGTCAATCAATAAAAGATAGAGCCAAACAAGAGATATTGGGTGTATTTATAACTATTTATAACAAAGCCTTGTATTAAAGATTAAAGGCCCCCAAAATAGACGAAAACAGGGATTGGCTGTGGGTTTTGAAGTCGGATTGGATGGCGTTAACATGGGGTCCGAGAGGACGATAGTAGATCGGGTTGGTTGGTCCGAAGAGAGCTGCTGTTTTTTTGCCCATTGCCCCGGCGATGTGGCTGATTCCGCTGTCGTTGCCGACAAAGTAATCGACACAGGATAAGACCTGAAAGACTGAATCTAAATCTAAACCGGACAAGACGTATCCGTTTTTTTTGAACTGGTTTTGTACGGATTCCGAAAATCTCTCTTGTTCAGCCGGTCCCAGCAGGAAAATCGGCTCGACGCTGCGGGTTCGCAGGACTTTGGCAAGGGCGACAAAGTTTTCGGCTGCCCAGCATTTGTGCATCCCGCCGCTGCCGGGATGAATCAGGCAAATTGCGGCTTGCTCAGAGATTTTTTTGCAGTTTAAGATATCTGTTCCTGCCGATAGATCGGTTGGCAGGGGGCGGATGTAAATATCTTTCGTGCAATCGGCAATTTCGCATTCAAGAAGAGGGTTACGTTTTACAAATTCCTGA
>CAZVXR010000284.1:0-3375 GCA_964630865.1 uncultured Pirellulales bacterium
TTGAAGCGTTATTTACGACACATTCTTTCGGATGTCATACGAAATACCTTGTTGGATATCATGAGCCAATCCTCTTGTTTGTATCCCCACCATCATCTGTATGTCATCCAGCTTCTTGCGTCCAACTGAAAACACTGCTAACTAAATGCACGAAAATACCATTTCAATAAAAGCTCATTTTACGCTATTCCATACAGATAAAACAAGCGATTTGGCTTTATTAAGTTTGCGTTCAGACTAATTCTACGTCCATATATCCAGCCAGGTTTTCACTTTCAGTCGGGATGGCTCAATGGCCTCGCAGGAGCGGATTGTCACGCTTTTTTCTGTGCCGGCCGGCATATCAAAATAATTGTCCGACATCGACAGCCGCGCCTCATCAAGGCATGTAAGATGCACACATCTCGCATACGTTTTGCTTTTTAGTGCAACCTCAAGCAGGTGGTCCCTGCCAAGCTTGCGAGCCTTGCCGAAAGAAACGGTCAGTTCTGGCTGGGGCCAGAGAATATCTGCCCATAAATTGTGGAAAAACACCTCTTGAATGACTTGGTTTTCAAGAGAAAGTTCGGCTATCAGATAACTGTTTTGGATTTCTGGAATCTCTTTTTTGGGCAAGGTAAAAAAGCACTTTGAATCCTGTGCTGCCATCGCAACATTCACCCCTGCAGCCAGCGCTGAGGTGCTTCCATCCACCGTCTGCATCGCGAGCGTCAGTCGTCCCTGCAAGCGGGTCGTGCAGTTGCAGGTGACATAAACTTCATACAGCTCGCCGCCGTCACGGAAAGAAATCATTACCGGCCTGGCGGCGCGTTTGACGGCGTAATACACTTGCTTGGGATAGCCGTAGTAGTCCACCATCGACCAGCTCGCCGCCGGCCAGCAGTCGTTGAACATCCATGTCAGCGCACCGGCATTGAGCGGAAAGCGCCGCCGATGATGCTGGAACTCCGCGTATATGTACTCGGCATACAGCGTACCGGCGACTTTGACAAAATCGGCCGCGTTTTGCGGCGGATAAAATAACTGGGAGGCCGCCGTCAACTGCACCTGGACATACGTCTCCTTGATGTCGTTGTACGGATTGTCCATAATGTGGTGTTCCCACGCTCCGTTCAAGGGCCAGAGCATATCTTCGCTGATGAACTTTTTGACGTTGCGGTACTCCGGCGGGCCGTGAAAGCCAAACTCGGACATAAACACGGTTTTTTTAGTGTCGATATGTTGGCGGAAATTGCGGATGCCATCGATAAATGCTTTTTCCCAGGTACCGCCGTGGGTGTCACCCGATTGCGGCTCGTTGCCGACATCGGTCAAACTGTACGGACTGCTGGGTGTATAGGATGCCCCCGGCATCAAATGCTGAATTACGCCGCGTGCCAGATAGTTGGTCACCAGGTCGCCGTAGCTTTTCATTTCGCCATAGGTGCCTGTTTTTTCGTTGCCGCCGCACCAATGTGTCAGGCAGGGATGATTGCGCAGCCGCCGCACCTGGTATTCAAACTCCGGCACCAGCCTGAGCGTCCACGCGGTGTCATCATCTGGAATATCCGAGCAGGCAAACATCAAGTCCTGCCAGACCATAATGCCGTATTCGTCGCACAGGTCATAGAAGATGTCTTTTTCATACATTCCGCCGCCCCAGACGCGAAGCATATTCAAATTTGCATCGCGCGCCAACTCCAGCAGATGCTGATACCGCTCCGGCCCGATCATCCCCGGAAAGCAATCCGCCGGGATCCAATTGGATCCCATACAGAAAACATCTATCCCGTTCACACGGAAACGGAACCCGTGCAGATTGTCGGCAACGGCCTCTTCGATCAGTTCGATTTTGCGGATGCCGAACCGCCCTTGTTTTTCATGCAGCACGCGCAGTCCGTCCAGCAGACGCACGCGGTAGGCATACAGGTTAGGCTGGCCATAGCCGTTGGGCCACCACAGGCGCGGATTGGGGATCGACAGATTAATAAAGTTCTTTTGCCCCATTGCTTTGATGGTCTTGACCGTATCGCCGTTGGGACTGTATACCGTTGTCTCCAGCTCAAACCGATCGCCCTGTTTGATCCGTTCCTTGGATTGTTTGTCCAGCGTGATCTGAAAATGAACCCGGCCATCCAGCTCGGTGCGGACATACACATCCTTGATGACGCCCGTATCGACGGCTTCCAGCCGTACGTCTTGCCAGATGCCAATCGCCGGCATATCTGGCGCCCAGTCCCAGGAAAACTGACATTGCGGCTTGCGGGCAAAGATACGCTCGGTGTTAAAGCAGGCAAAGTAATGCCCGCAGTCTCGTTCCGAAAGCATCTGCTTGATGGCGTGTATGCAGACTTCCACGTCGTTAACCTGACCGATGCGAACCGCGGCGGTTACGTCAAAGCGGTACTGCAGGAAGGCGTTGTCGGATTGGCCGATTTTTTGACCGTTGACAAAAATCGTCGCATAGGTGTCAATCCCGTCAAAAACCAACATAATGCGTTTGCCTGTGTAGGTTTCAGGAACCACGAATTGACGCTTGAAAGACCAGCTTTTCTCGCGTGTCCAGGCACATTGACGGCTGTTTAAGTCTACAAAGGGGTCAGGGATGTGTCCGGCTTTGACCAGCGAAGGGTGAATATCGCCAGGCACCTGCACATCCATCCAGGCTTCTGCTGAGCTGCAGACACTCGGGGCGGTCTCAAAGTAGTCTTTCGAGAAATCAAGCTTCCGAAGCTTCCATTGTCCATCTAAACTGAGTATTTCAATCGACATTTTTGGATTAGGCAATCAACTATGTATATTTTCATTTTTACAACCTACGAGCTCGGAATTATACCCCATGCTGTGATTTTAATAAAGTGTATTTTGCGTAAAAAAAAAGTCATTTTGCGAAGAAATAGAAGATGCAGATAAAATCGGGTATGTTTGATTTAGACCCCGTTATTGAGTAATGTCAATGACTCTTATCTGGGTGGGGGTTTTAACTTTTATAATCACGAGGGATTGCACCAACCGGAGGGTTTCTTTCTGCGGCGATGGCACGGCTTGCTCATGTCTGGACTCATCCTGCCGTCCAGCGTATTTACCGAAAGAACCATTATTTATAAAAAAAAGTTGTCAAAATCTGAGAGGCTGCTACAATGAGGGCCTATGTACGGGGCGTGGCGCAGTTTGGCTAGCGCGCTTGACTGGGGGTCAAGAGGTCGCAGGTTCAAGTCCTGTCGCCCCGATTGATGTAAACTTGGCTGAATTCGAGACTTACGAATACCTGGCATGGGTCAGAGCGGCCGTAACCGACGCGTAAAAGCGCGTAGTACTACTCATTTTTAGGAGTAATTGGTTATGGAAGCGACAAAAAAGTCACGGATTCCGAAGCTGTCTGCACACAAGGCCACC
>CAZVXR010000285.1:0-2731 GCA_964630865.1 uncultured Pirellulales bacterium
TCTTGCGATTTGGGCAGTCGCGCCAAGTGCAGCAAACGCTAAAAACAGCGCGGAAACAGTAATCAAAGCAGTAGCAGTAATCAAAGTAAGCGATAAATTTAAAGCAATGCTTACAAAGGTAAATGTAATTACCAGCCAGGCAAAAAATCCAACTAATAAACCAAATGTAAAATTCCTGACAAATATTGACGATAAAAACCCGTCATCCAAGATTATGGGCGGCGACGTGGTTATGTATAATCCGCCCGGAGGCGGCTGGTATCGGTCCTTTGTTGATGAGTATTATATTAACCATACTGTAAAATGGGGTATGCCTTATGCCCAGAACATTCTTTACGGCGACGGCAGTGTTAGGAATATCGGAGCGAATGTCTGGACAAAAAATCCGATCATTTCACAAAACAAGATGTATCGAAGAACCTACACATTCACCGGCGATTATTTGTGTTATATGTTCTTTGGCGGCACAGATTGGTATTCCAAATAGATAAAAAAGTAGTAACACTTTAGCCAATTGAAACTGTTTAAAAAGTCTTTGAAAAATTCATATTTAGGACTTGCGCCATCGGGTATTATGTGTATAGTTCGGCATAATGAAAGTAAATGCTGAACACAATGCGGTAGTTGATATAGCGATTGGGCCGGGTCTGACACAGGCTCAGGCCGAGCGAATTTATGAGCAAGGCAAAGAGGCGGTGGTTTTCGCTCTGCTGCAGCTATCGAAGCAGATTGCCGAACCTGGGTCGCTGAATCTGCCTGCGGCGAGTGCCTTTTGACAATAATGCCGCCGAGCGGGCAATTCACGGGGCGGTGATTATGCGGAAAACCAGCTATAATAACCGCAGCGACAAAGGAGCGGTAACCCAGTCGGTTCTGATGAGCGTGTTTGCCACACTCAAACAGCGGGGTCTTAATCCCGTCGATACCGTCAAAAAGGCTTTGGAAAAGTATATCCAAACAGGCCATCTGCCACGATTGGCAGAATTCATGGCTTCAAATGGCTAAAGTGCTACGAAAAATAACAGTTTTTGGTGCTGGAAATGGATAATCCTGTAACGCGGGCCTTTAAAAAATAGCAAAATAATTACAAAAATAACCATCACATCGATAGAATAACCCTGAAATTTCTGTAAAATGATGCAAAAAATAAACTTTAGCCGTCTGTAAAAACCATGACCCGCCTGCGGCGGATGCTTTTTATGCTGGATTTGTGCTTTCGCGAGAATGGCGATCCCCAAACTGCGATATGGCTAAGGGGTTACATAAAAAAGTTGTTTTCAACGTGAAATGCATTAAAATCATATTCAGACTGCGGGGAGGGATTGTGTGTGTCCCCCTGAAATTATAGATCGAAATCTCATTTTTAAGGAAAAGCAATGTCGTTTGAAATAGGTATGGCTGCGTTAAAGTTGCAAATGGCTCCTCGTGTGGCACGAACGGAAGGCGGTTACTCCGCCGAACGGCACTGGGACTTGGTCAAAGCGGTTACGGGCATCTGTGTTACGCCGCAAAGCAGCCCTGAAGAGCAGCAGGCGGCTTCTGGTGCCTTTGTCAAGGCGTGGGATTATGATTATGTCTGGTCGATCTTGATTTATAACCAGGTATTCGGCGAACTTCGCACCAGTATGGGCCATGCCGTCTATGACGCCGGCGGGACTGATTATCGGGATGACCGTGCCGCACACGGCTGCCCGTTTGCGACGCCGGAGGAGGTGCTGGACTTTGATCCGTGGAAGGCTTATGGCAAGATCAACCACGCCAAGACGGTCAAAGAGTTTGAAGACCACTACAAAAGTCAGTGTAAACAATACCCCAACGCGGTCAATTCCACCGGCATTTATGTAACCTGTATTTCCGGCTTTATTGAAATCTTCGGCTGGGATATGTTCTTGCTGGCCGCCGGTGTGGATCTGCAGCGATTTGGCCGAATGACGGATCGGTATGCCTCTTGGATGCAGCAGTATTTCGACGCGCTGGCCGATGCCGATGTGCCGGTGGTGATGATTCACGACGATATTGTCTGGACCAGCGGGGCGTTTCTGCCCCCGGCGTGGTATCGCCAACATGTGTTTCCTAATTACAAAAAATATTTCGCACCGCTTCAGGACGCCAAAAAGATTATACTGTTTACCTCCGATGGCAGTTATACAGAATTTATTGATGATATCGCCGGCTGCGGGATCAGCGGGTTTGTGCTGGAACCGACGACGGATATGGCGCATATCGCCAACCGCTACGGCAAGACGCATTCGTTTCAAGGCAACGCGGATACACGCATCCTGCTGAATGGAACAAAAGAAGACATCTATGCCGAGGTCAAACGCTGTATGGATATTGGCAAACAGTATCCGGGCTTTTTTATGACCGTCGGCAACCATATCCCATCTAATACGCCCGTCGATGCGGCGCTGTATTACGACGAGGTGGTGCGGCAAATGAGTAAACGATAACCTAAACCAAATAATCAATAATCGGGGGTACACTATGAGGATTCGAAATGCAGCAGTCATACTCGTTCTGATGGCGGCATGGTGTGCGCCGGTGCGCGGGGCGTATTATCTGAAGGTCAACGGACAGCAGGTTACGGAGTACACAATGACGGTCGGTTCGTCGGTTACTGTCGAGGTCTGGAGCGACAGCGCCATACCGATGCAGGTTGACCCGACCGCAGTGAGTGTGTACCTGAATAACGGCTACAATATTGTCGCATGGAATGCAGACTGGTCTTCGG
>CAZVXR010000286.1:0-3297 GCA_964630865.1 uncultured Pirellulales bacterium
TCACCGACTTGTGGTCGGCACGAAAGTTTTCGTGAGCAAAACTCTGGCACGGCCCGCGGTGGTGGTCCGGACGGGAGCCTGCACCCAGCCATAATAACCTTCCGCGTCCGTCAACATTAGGGTCGGCGTTATTATCGATAATTCGAAGCGCTCTGGTTTGTCCTGTTACTGTTTGCGGAATATCAACTATTTCCCAATAGAGATTATCCGCTTGTGAACGGGTGACATTGTACTGATGCTCATGGGTACAGTATCCTTCCGCAGAAGGGGCACATGCGATATCCATATCACCGCTCCATGACCAGTACCAATCATCCGCATAAACAGTGGTGATAGACAACACCCCAAAAACCAAAAACCAGACAATTTTCTTATTCATCGACCTTTTGCCTCCGCTTTATATAACAAAACCTCTTTTTCGATGCTGGATTATCAACATGAAACGATACAAACACCCTACATACGGCGGCCCTGATTTCTAAGTCCTTATTTTACAGGAGGGCAAACTTTCGCCTTACCCCGTTTTTGGCGCCGCAAGTACTCAATTTTTATTAACAAAATCAGACCTTGATTCTACTCTATCCGGGCAATTTATGCAACAAAAAAGAGAGATTTTAATTAGCTTTTGGGTGAAATTCATATTAGAAAAGGGTTTATATTGACGCCCTAAAAAATATTTTTATAAATTACCTATTTTATGATGGCGCTAGCATTGACGTTGTGTTTTAATACTTTCAATGCGTGCCAAACGCGGGCTATGACCTTCAAACACCCCGACCCCGAACGGGTCGAACAAGGTAGCCGAACCATCCTGGTTCGGATAAAATTCCCCCATCCCCTTTCAGCCCACGCAGGGGGCGGTATATTTTAGCCACGCGGCGTAAGCCCGTGGACTCAAAACATCCCCCACCCCCATAGAGCCCGCGCAGCGGGCGGCATAGAAACTCCACAACTAAAAACTACTTTCGCCGCTTCCTCACCATCACCGCCCCCAGCCCCAGCAATACCATCGTCGCAGGCTCCGGAATACTCATCTGCGTTACTTCCCCCGTCGTATAAAGCTGGCTTAAATCCCACTGATACCCCGCCCGCGACACCACCTGATCAAAGCACTTCCCGCCAAATACGCATCCGCATTCTATGGCCCCTTTCGGGATGCCGCCCACAGCCGCCCGGCTTTCGGCGACAGAAAAACCTACCAAATGAACCCGGCCAATCGCTCCGAAGCGATGCGGGAGATGCAATTGGACATCGACGAGGGAGCCGATATGGTGATGGTTAAACCCGCTCTGGCATATCTGGATATTATCCGTATGGCCAAAGACCGGTTTGATGTGCCTATTGCCGCCTACAACGTTTCCGGCGAGTATATGATGCTCAACACCGCTGCCGATGCCGGATTGATTGATAGAGAGCAGGCCATGCTCGAAATGCTGACCAGTTTCAAACGCGCCGGCGCCGATATCATCATCACCTACTTCGCCAAATCCGCCGCCAAAGCGATCTGACTATCCGAAATAAGGCTGCGTTTTTCGGTTTTTAGAGAACACCGCCGGGGGCGGCTGTGCCCATGTGATTCAATTTTGATAATAAAGAGAGGATGTTCTTTTGACCATTGCATGAGGGAGAATTTAGGACCCCCTCCCTTCTTCGTGTGTCAACTGATACATAGGTAACACTTTTTAAGGTTCATAGTCGTCCTCTGCCCAGGTAGTTGGGCAGAAACTGTGGATCGACTTTAACTGGATCATACGCCAGTTTCGGTGATCCACACAGCCCAATAAATAACTACAGTACCACATTCGGCTGTAATGTTCGTCGATCTGTTCAATGCCGACCAGCTGGCCGGATAGACTCTAGGACAGATCCAGCAGTTTGTTAAACAGCCTGATCTCGCCGCTGATTTTCACCTGCCGGACCCGCATCGAATCCGGATAGGTGATTGCCAGCAGCCGGGACGGATATTCACGCGGCGAAAGCAAGGATTCCAGTTTTTGGGAAGTATTAGAGCCCAAGGCAAATTTTTGTAAAATTATTCAAACAAAAGTTGTAATTAGGAGTACAACCTAAATAAGTTAAACTATTGATGCGACGAAAGAGTGATTGGCAATTTCATGAAAATGGATATAACGACAGTAAATAAAAAGGGTTATGAGCTTGAGAAGCGATGCCGTAAGGCAGGGCTTAAAGTTACGCCTCAGAGGATAGCCATCTACAAAGCCTTGATTATGAGCGATGCCCATCCAACGGCCGAAGATGTTTTCCGCGATGTGAGAAAAAACTTGAACAGTATTTCATTGGACACCGTCAACCGAACGCTGCTGACCTTGGCGCAAATTGGAGCAGCGTTCATTGTTGAGGGGACCGGACAGCCCAGACGGTTCGATGGCGGTTTGGAAGATCACCAGCATTTTTTGTGTATTCAGTGCGGAAAAGTGATTGACTTTCACCACGAGCCATTCGACAATATCCAGCTGCCGCAAGAATTAGAAAGTAAATATGAAGTTCTCAGAAAAACCGTATATATAGAGGGACTTTGTGAACTATGCAAAAACAAGTCGAAAGCGAAACAATTGTTTGATTAACCACTATTTTTGAAAGTGAGGATGCAGTATGGGTTTAAAAGGAACAAAGACGGAACGGAATCTGATGGGGTCATTTGCTGGCGAGTCACAGGCGCGAAATCGCTATACTTACTTTGCCGGACAAGCGAAAAAAGAGGGTTTTGAGCAAATTGCAGCCATTTTTGAAGAAACCGCCAATCAGGAAAAAGAGCACGCCAAACGGTTCTTTAAGTTTCTTGAAGGCGGGGATGTAGAAATAACAGCAGCCTTTCCGGCAGGGGTAATTGGTACGACAGCGGAGAATTTGAAAGCCTCCGCGGCAGGAGAAAATCACGAATCGACTCATCTATATCCAGGAGCAGCCAAGACGGCTGAGGAAGAGGGCTTTCCGGAGGTCGCGGCCATCTATCGTCTGATAGCCAAGGTAGAAGCGCGTCATCGCGATCGGTATCTTAAGCTCGAAAAAAATCTTCTTAATGGCAATGTCTTCAAAAAGGATAGTGAGGTCAAATGGATTTGCCGCAATTGCGGACATGTTCATACGGGTTTGGAAGCTCCAAAAACATGTCCGGCGTGTCAGCATCCCCAGGCGTACTTTGAGCTTGAAGCGGTCAATTACTAACAGCTTTGATTCGTAATAATGGCTTTGGATAGCTAACTTAGCTACGATGGCCGGAAAAACCCTTTCCGGCCATCGGGGGTGTGAAGCGGATTGTTAAAATGGATAAAATGA
>CAZVXR010000287.1:0-11061 GCA_964630865.1 uncultured Pirellulales bacterium
GGGACGTATCCGCAGATAATGCGGAGTTTTCGTGGTGAATTCCACCTCCGATTAATCTGCCGCCAGTATCGCACCCCCTGCTGAGAGATGATGTGGTGCCGATTCTGTGGGCGTAGAAACGATAACACCATCGCCTATACACCCTGCGAGGAATTGCCCGCCCACTTCAATCTGCAGCTCAATCATATTAAACGGAGATCCCGCTGCGATAACCACATCGTTGACTGACTTGGCGTCCACAATAACCAGACCTTTTCTGCGCAACCTGCAACGCAAGACCATCCGCCGTTCAAGCAATAAATCTCTATCAATCATTATACGTCCAAAAAGGCTTTCCAGTTCCCCAAGACTAAATTCCGCCAAAAAGCCCAGCTTACCAACATTTACGCCAATGACCGGCACTTCTGTCTCACAAAGCTGCCGTGCGGCCTCCAGAATCGTTCCATCACCGCCAAAGACAATTGCAAATTCGGCCTTGCGGAGAGACTCAACCGGACAATCCCCTTCAAGGCAATTAGCCAAAATCTCGACTTTATTACTCGCAAATCCAAGAAATTGCCTAAGCGCCTCTGTCGCGTTAGGCCTTTTAGGGTCAGCAAACAAAATGAGTTTGGGTTTAGTCATAGCTTATCTGATTTTATCACTATCTGTATTTCAATATCTTTCGGTTTATGGAGTGTGTCGGATAATCGTTTTTACCGTCTCGACAATTTTTTCCGCAGTTAGTCCCATCCATTCGAGTTGTCTAATCCGGGTAGCAGCGGGAATAAATTCATCCGGACCGCCAAGAAGAACTACCCTGCCAATGGCTTTTTTATCGGGCATTTTTGTGTCTTTCGCCGCCGCTTCCAGAACCGCCGAGCCAAACCCACAAGTCAGACTGTGGTCTTCGACAAGAATCAGTGTCTTATCTTGCGTCAACAGCTCCACAATTGCCGGATCAATAGGCTTGGCAAATCGAGCATTAATGATATCCACCTCAATGCCCTCCTGCCTGAGCAATTCATCAGCGGCCAGCACCTCTGACAAAATAGACCCAACGGAAACAATGACAACCCTGGCAGCCCCTTTACGCACTAAGACCGACTTGCCTTTTGAAAAAGGGATAGCCAGTAATGAATCCAGTCCGCTTTCAGTAATTTCTTCTTTGGGATAGCGTATGGCGACAGGATTCGTCGCATTGGCCGCATAATCGAGAGCCAGCTTGATTTCCTGTCCGTCAGCCGGACAAAGCACATCCACATTGGGCAGCATTCGCATAAACCCAATATCCAGCATCCCATGGTGCGTCGGGCCGTCACTGGCAACTACGCCAGCACGGTCAATACAGAATGTTACCGGCAGATTTTGCAGCGAGGCTTCCTGGAAAATCTGATCCATGCCGCGCTGCAGGAATGTTGAATAGATGCACACAAACGGCTTAAAGCCCTGCTTGGCCAATCCCGCAGCAATATCTACAGCAACGCTTTCGGCAATCCCAACGTCAATATAGCGATTCGGAAAAGCTTTACGAAATTTGTTAAGCCCTGTCCCGTCCGGCATCGCCGCAGTAATGGCGACGACTTTATCATCCCGCGCCCCAAGTGAGGCCATCGCATCGCCAAAGACTTCTGTAAATGACCGTTTGCCCGACAGGTTACTCACCCCGGATTCACCATTAAGTTCAAATGGCCCGGTGCTGTGGTACTTTCGCGGATTGTCGTCAGCGGGCGAAAAACCTTTGCCTTTTTTGGTATAAACATGCAATATCGCCGGGCTATCCAAGTGCTTTAATTCGGTGAACAGATGAATCAGAGATTGAATATCGTGTCCATCGACCGGTCCGAAATAGGGGATATTCAAACTTTCAAATAATCGGCTCGGCGAAATCGCCATTCGCAGCGTCTTTTTGAAATTCTCAAGTGCGCCTTCCATTTTGCGGCCAACAACCGGCAAATGGTCAAGAATACGATTGGTCGTCTTGCGGATGTCTTCATAGGTATGGCTCAGCCGCACGCCGGCCAGAAATTTCGCAACAGCGCCCTGCGTTACGTCAATCGCCATTGAATTATCGTTAAGGACAATCAGCATCTGTCGTTTGACCAGCCCCATATTATTCAGAGCCTCAAACGAAAGCCCGTTGACAATACTGGCATCGCCAACCAGGGCGACAATCTTTTCATCGGTTCCCTTATATTGAGCGCCAATGGCCATCCCAAGAGCCGTCGAAATCGCAGTTCCGGCATGTCCAACCGAAAACACATCATACGGACTTTCGGCAGGATTGGGAAATCCGCTCAGTCCGGCTTCCTGCCGCAATTGGTCAAATTGGTCTTTGCGTCCGGTCAGTATCTTATGGGCGTAGCACTGGTGGCCGACATCCCACAGAAGGCGGTCTTTGGCGAAATCAAAAACATAATGCAGCGCCAGGGTCAGATCGACAACACCAAGGTTGCTGGCCAGGTGCCCTCCGGTGCGGCTGACCGAATGGGTAATTGACTCGCGGATTTCCTCAGCAAGCTGGCTTAACTGTTCCGCCGAAAGAGGCTTAAGGTCTTCCGGCCCATGAATGGTATCTACTATTTTTGCCATCGTATCGTTTTATTATTTTGTCTGAAAAGTCAGCGTTTGGTTTTTTATTTTACCTGTACCTTGAATATCCAATCGGTCGGGATACAGCGCCATCATCGCCCAGGTTCTTCCATCGGGAGTATCGACCATCGCAGGCAGCGTCAAATAATGGACGCCATTTTGCTTAACGTATCCTCCGGGGTGATAATGCCCGCAAAGATATGCCCGCACACAGCCGTACTTTTCCAATCTCTGGCAGACCGCGCGAGCATTGCCAGCCAAATATGAACCGGCTTCAGGCAGCGGCGGATAATGCCCGAAGACCATTACATCCATTTTTCGCATAGCCGCATCCGCCAGTTGCCGATCCAGCCAGGCTAATTGCCCAATCGCTGCATCACTTGAAGCGCTCAGTTCTACCGTATCTAATACGACAAATCGAAACGTGCCGCGGTCGAAGGCATAATACCCTTTTTCAAGATTTAGTTTTGCCAATACAACATCACGGCTAAGCCCGCTAAACTCGTGATTGCCGAGAACATAATACTTAGGGCAATCCAGTTGATGATATATGGCTAAGATGCTGTCTAATTCCTGTGCGGCATCGGGGCCGCCGTCAATAATGTCACCAAACTCTATCGCAAAATCCGGCTTTTGCATATTGGCAGCCTGAACGAACCGCTCTAAACCGCCGGGGCTTTGACGATAATACCTTTCGCCCGCGGCGTCTTTATTCGCATATTGTACATCCGCAACAACCGCAAAACGCACCGGTTGAATTTGCCCGGCACATCCGGCGGAGATTGCCAGCACAGACAGAACAACCCATAAGATACAGTATTGTCTGGTATTCATCATCAACTCTTTCGATTCAGCATTCGTTCGGCTAACTGCCGCAGAAGATCAGCGCAGCTGTTAAAACAGCTTAACGCCTCAACCGCTTGCCGGGTAATCTGCTCGGCGATCTTTTTTGACTCATCCAACCCAACCAGCGATGGATAGGTCAGCTTGCCCTGCTGCTGATCTTTACCAGCGGTCTTGCCGAGCTCTTTTGTCTCGGACGTAACATCCAGAATATCATCAGCAATCTGAAAACACAATCCCAGTTTTAAACCATATTCCAGCAATGCGCCAAGCTGCTGGCCGGTCGCCCCGCCAGCAATGGCGCCAAGTCCCGCGGCAGCGGCAAACATCCGCGAGGTCTTATTGATATGAATCCGCCGCAGGAGTTCCATGGTTCCTGCGGTTTTTTCCGCCAGCAGGTCGTCCATCTGTCCGGCGATCATCCCCGCAGCGCCGGCGGCACTGGACAATATCCGCACCATCCGCATCGCGACATCCGCATCGCTGATCTGCGTCGATAAAATTTCAAACGCCAGCGTCAGCAGAGCATCACCCGCCAATATCGCAACCGCTTCGTCAAACTGTTTATGGCAACTGGGCTGCCCCCGCCGCATATCATCATCATCCATTGCCGGTAAATCATCATGAATCAGCGAATAGGTATGCACCATTTCTATCGCGGCAGCTCCTGTTAGAGCCGCATCGTTGACTTGACCGGCGGTCAATTCACAACACCAAAGCACGATCGCTGAACGGACTTTCTTGCCGGGGCTAAAGAGCATATACGCCATCGCTTCTTTGAGCCGGGACGGAATTCCCGTCTGGTCGTCCAATATCTGCCGGATCGCACGGTCGGTCATCAAGACTTTACTATTTAATTCATCCGTAAAATCTACGGGATTCATCCGATTTTGCCTTTATCTAACCTGATTCTGGATTTATGCCAACAAAGTGGGTATTATACTAACTTTCGTGCCGGCGGACAGCCTGAAATGAAATTTTTCTCGCCTCTCTCGGTCTTTTTTAGCCTGAATTTGTGACTGAACCTATGACCCAAAAACTAAACCTGTTATTGCTGGGCGTTACCGCCGTCGGCAAAGGAACACTGGCCTTTGAGCTGGCCAAACATTTCGACGCTGAGATTATCAGCATCGATTCGATGAAAGTCTATCGCCGCATGGATGTCGGAACAGCCAAGCCATCTTTGGAACGTCGGCGGCAGATTCCATATCATCTGATTGATGTCGTCGAACCGAGCGAGGCGTTCAGTGTGGATCGGTTTCTCGATTTGGCGAACTCGACAGCCCAGGACATCCGTTCCCGCGGCAAATCCGTGATCGCCTCCGGCGGTACGGCAATGTATATCAAAGCGATGCTCTATGGGCTATTCGACGCCCCGCCATCAGATTCTGCACTCCGTAAGCGGCTCAAAACCGAAACCCAGACTCTCGGCCTGCCGGAGTTGCACCGACGTATGGCCGCCATTGACCCGGAAGCGGGCAATCGCATCCATCCCAACGATGAAAAACGCATTCTCCGGGCATTGGAAATATACGAACTAACCGGAAAGCCGATTTCCTCGCTCCAGCAGCAATGGTCAGTATCAGCGCCGGCAGCAAGCGACTGGCTGGTCATCGGTCTAAAGCGAAATAAAGAAACCGAAAGCAAACGTATTAATCTGCGTGTCAAAAAGATGGTCGAACAGGGCTTGCTGGATGAAGTCAAGTCACTACTGGCAGAACCGAAACCGCTTAGCCCGCAGGCCCGTGTCGCCATCGGCTATGCGGAAATCATCGAGCATCTCGAAGGCAAAATGAGTTTTGACGACGCGGTCGAGAGAATTAAAATTAATACCCGCAAACTCGCCAAAGCCCAACGAACGTGGTTTAAGACCTTCCGCAATGTCCACTGGATAGACATCCCGGATGATGCGGATGAACGATGGATTTTTGACGAGGCAATAAAAATTCTAAATCCGAAGCACTAAATCCGAAACAAATTCAAAAATCAAAATGACAATGTAACCTCTTTCAGCGATTACAAATTATATTGTGCCGGGATGCACTATAATCTTCATACCTTGTCGCGATTCCATCGTGGCAAAGGCATCATTGATCTTTTCAAGCGGATAGACATGCGTAATCAGCGGTTTTACGCGAACCAAACCTTTCTCGATAATACGCACCGCCATCTCATGGTGCCTTGGCACACAGCCATGTGAACCGGTCACAAAACACTCTTTATAGTGAATGACATTGGAAAGCACTGAAAGCGGACGTACATCCTTGCCGAGCCCACCAAAGAGATTCACATAGCCCCGATGCGCCACCATTTGTATAGCCTGTTCATGCGCCTCCACAGAACCGCATGTAGTTATCACTACGTCAGGACCCTCGCCCTGGGTCTCTTTATAACACCGTGCCACCACATCTTCTTCATCCGTCGCGATGTAAACATCCGCATTATACCCTTTTGCAATCCCCATTCGCAGCTTGCTTCGCTGAGTACAGATAACTTTCGTCGCACCCATCATCCGTGACAAATCAATCATCATACATCCGATGGGCCCCATACCCATTATGACGATTGTTTTGCCAAGTGACATATTAACCAGTTCCAGTCCATTGATAGCACATGCCAATGGTTCAGCAAGCGCTGCTTCGTCAAAACTCAGACTCTCCGCAAACGGTGTTACCGGACCTTCTTCCAGCAGCAGTTTTGTAAGAACCATATATTCTGCAAATCCGCCTGGAATCTGATAACCGACGGCGTAATTTACACTGCAGTTGTTACCAAATCCGTTCCGGCACCAGTGGCACTGGCCGCACGGCACATCCGCCCCAACCGCTACCCGCTGACCTTCTTTAACACGTTTGACGTTTTTGCCCACCTTGACAACAACACCTGCAAGTTCATGTCCGATGATTGCCGGTGTTTTTACTCTCGGATTCCCGAATTTGCTGATACGCAGATCGGATCCGCATATAGCTACCGATTCAACACGCAACAACGCGGAATCATCATCGATCACAGGTGTCGGCACTTCTTTCACGACAAGCTTGCTTAATTCTTCTAATACCGCGGCTTTCATTTATTCCCTTTCTTTACTGCTCAAAACTATAATTTACGTCATACGGATCATATCTCTTGACTAACCTGCATAAGCCTGTTTTCGCAACAGCAGTCCTAACTCGATAGCCGCTTGTGTCTTTTTCATATTTTCACGAAGCGATCCATCCTTGTGATATACACTGCTGGAACCGGCTACAAGAATATCAGCCCCAGCGCCAACCATGTTGGGTATATTTTCAAAACTTACATTACCGTCAACTTCAATCGGTATATCAATACCTCGCTCATCAAGGTAAGCCCGGCAGTCCTTAATTTTCGTAAATGCGCTGGGAACTAATTTCTGTCCAGCAAATCCCGGATTCACCGTCATCAGTAATATAAAATCAAGCCGGTCAAGAACGTATTCCATGACACAAATAGGCGTCGCAGGATTAAGTGCAAGTCCCGCTTTCATGCCCTGTTTTCGTATCAAGTCCAGGGATCGGTCAAGGTGGATGCTGGACTCGGCATGTATCGACACCTGGTACGCTCCTGCTTCAGCCAGCTTCGAAACAAAAAAATCATTGTTCTCCACCATAAGATGCACATCAAGCGGCAACGAAGAGATTTCTTTAAGCCGCTTAAGGACCTCAAGCCCCATCGGCATATTAGGGACAAAATGACCATCCATTATATCAATATGCAGGAAATCAGCCTTGCACTGTTCCAGTCGATTCACTCCTTCCGCCAAGTGGCACAAATCGGCACACATCAGCGACGGAGACACCTTGACCTTCGCAAAGCTATCCGTATGGTTCACCTCTATGCAACCCCTCGTATGCGCTGCCTCGGCTGCCAAATCAACCGCCATCTCATCTTTCAGAAAATGCTCTTTTATATACGCCAGCGTCTCCCGTAATTGCCCTTCTAAGCAGTGATCGCTGTAATCCCGCCCAACTTTCGGGCCGGAAACCTCGACATACCCAATCAATGTCTCAACAGGCACAACCGCTGCATTCACATGCAGTATCTGTCGGATACGTCCAATATCCACGATTCCTCTGGCCCGTTCCGCCTCAGTAAAACCAAATGTCGAATTAAAAAGACTGTCCGTGTTTTTAAGATGAAGTTCTGTGGTGTACGGCAGCGCAGCCTCAAGCAGTTCAATGTTGTCGCATTGGACAATCTTGTCCTTATCAGCATATCCATGCGCAACATCAACACAATAACCCGCAGGCACAGTGATCGCCGTATTCAACTGGTGGTGCGCCTGCAATTCCTCAGCCATCTTGCGCATTTCCTCAGGAAGCGTCGGCGGTTCGGCAAGACAGGACATCGGTTCAATCGTCAAACACGCCAGCCCTTCGCTCTTGGCAATCCGCATAAGTTCTTTCATGTGACGAAGATAACATGCCACGCCTATCTGCTTAACACCCATCTGATCCCGCAGCACAGCTCCCGGATTAGACCCGACCGATTTGGCGCCAACGAGACTGCCGACCTTGATAAGCCGTTCATAATTTTTGCGGGCGACCCCTTCCCAATCAGCATTATTGTAGAAAAAACCCCCGAGTTCACGGTGAGACGTAAAAACACTGGATATTTCTACCCCAAAATCTTCCGCTTTCTTGCGAAGCTGAATAAAAAAACTATCGGGTAATTGATAAATCTCAAAAAATGTACCCAGTTGAATATCGCTTATCCCCTCTTGGCGCAATAGCCTTAGCAGCCAGTCGAAGCTATATCGGTACTCTATGGGGTCAGTTTTAAGCCCAACTTTTAGGGTTAGTTTTTTGGTCATGGTCGTAAATTCCAATTTGAACAACAATTTTTATCGTTATAAAGTACCATATTCGCTCACTATTAGTCAATATAAATATCCCCAAACACTCAACAGCAATCACTTCAATCACAAGAATGATTAAATAAAATCAGCTTTTTTCACCAAGTATTGCCTTTTTACACAAAATCCTTGCTTTTTTAAAAAATATCAATAAAATAGGTGATTAAATGTGATCAATTTATAGGAAACAGCGTATGTTGCAGCTTCAAAGACATGAACAAATATTGAATTTTTTGTCCCAAAACGAATTTATTACTATTGATAATGCTGCCGAACTCTGCGATGCCAGCGCACCCACCATACGCCGTGATTTTAACCTGCTGGCAAAAATGGAGTTGGCAATCCGATTTCGAGGGGGGCTGCGATCCACAAAGCAATCTCCAAATCAAATGATGCCTTTCGCTCTGAGGCAATTGCGTCAATCTTCGGAAAAGCAGGCCTTGGCGTATGAGGCAGTTAAATTGCTCGAACCAGGAAATGTCATACTTATCGATGGCGGCACAACCACATTTCATCTGGGTCTGTGCCTTCCTAATATTGAAATTCGCGTAATAACCAATTCTCTGCGATTGGCCGCGATGCTTGAAGAAAGAAACGAAGAACACTCAAAGCTGGAAATATCACTCACAGGCGGGCTGCTCTATAAAAAATCAGGCATTCTTCTTGGACCAAACACAGAGGCAGGTATTTCTCAATATCATGCTGATTTTGCATTTTTGTCCGTAGGGGGCCTTGATGAATCCGGCATTTACAACACCAATGAATTGGTAACTGAAACCGAACGAGTTATGATCAAAAATGCGGACAAAGTCATTATACTTGCAGACTACAGCAAAATTGGCAAGAAATCGATGTGCCATGTCTGCAGCATTTCGGATATAGACATCCTTATCACTAACGACTGGCCCGCAAACAATGATATGCTTTCGAAGCTGCAGGAGTCAGATGTCAAAATTATCAAAACCGTGATGCACTAAACTCTGTCACGTTGACAACACTCACCTCTACCCCAAAACCTTGTTTTTAATCTTTACTTCAAAGAGACATTCCCAAACGAATCCAAATTTAATATCTCGACTTGCTCTTGAATCGCTTGTCATTTTGGTATAGACTGTCAACCGCAATCATATAAAGGAATAAAAAATATGGATATATTTGAAATTGATGGCCCTGTACGGCTTTCAGGAACCATCGACGTTGCCGGGTCGAAAAACGCCGCCCTGCCCATCATGGCAGGTGCCCTTCTGGCGGCAGGTGAAACCGTCATCGAAAACGCCCCAAATCTGGCCGACATCGCCAGTTTTGAGCCGATTATGCACAGTATGGGGATCAAAACCAGACGCGACGAAAAGGGCGGACTCTGCATCGATGCCACCCAAATCGACCGCCCCATCGGCGAATACGACCTCGTGCGCAAAATGCGAGCCAGCATCTGCATCCTCGGCCCGCTTTTGGCACGGTGCGGACAGGTCAAAGTCTCCATGCCCGGCGGCTGCGCCATCGGCGACCGCCCCGTCGATATCCATCTCCGTGGTCTCAAAGAACTCGGCGCACAAATCCACCTCGAAAACGGCTACATCGTCGCTTCCGCCCCGCCGAATGGACTTCGCGGCAAACAAATCTTCCTCGGCGGCCCCTTTGGCTCGACCGTGCTGGGTACCGACAATGTCATGATGGCCGCCTGCCTGGCCCGCGGCACCACGGTCATCGAATCGGCCGCCTGCGAACCGGAAGTAGCCGACCTGGCCAATTTCCTTAACGCGATGGGAGCCAAAATCACCGGCATCGGTTCACCCCGTTTGATCATCGAAGGCGTCAAAGAACTTAAACCTATCCGCTACAAAGTCATCGGCGACCGCATCGAAGCAGGGACGTTTATGGTTGCCGCCGGCATTACGGGAGGAAATCTTCATATTCGCAATTGCTCACTGAATGATATGGTCGCCGTCGCTGACCGTCTGCACAATATGGGCGTCAAAGTGGAAGAAGCCCCCGATGGCTGCATCGTCAGCCGCGAAGGCCCGATTCTGCCCGCGGACATCACCACTCAGCCCTACCCCGGTTTCCCCACCGACCTGCAAGCCCAGTTTGTGGCCATGCTTGCGCTGGCACGCGGCAACAGCGTCGTAACCGAAAAAATCTACCCCGACCGCTTTATGCACGTAGCGGAACTGAACCGCATGGGAGCCAACCTCCGCAAAGAAGGCCCCAGCGTCTTTATCCCCGGCGTGGATCGGCTGATTGCCGCCCCGATTATGGCATCCGACCTCCGTGCCTCGGCGGCGCTGGTCTTGGCAGGTATGGCCGCGTTCGGCACAACCATCATCCAGCGCGTCTATCACATCGACCGCGGGTATGAAAAAATCGAAGAAAAACTCAATGCCGTCGGCGCACGAATCCGAAGAAAAAAACGCGAAATGACCGCCGAATAAATCGAGCAAATGAAGGGAGTGAATATGGACTTTTTTGATGTGGTTAAAAACCGTCATTCGTATCGCGGGGCATTTAAGAATACCCCTATTCCCCGGCAGGATTTAGAGAAAATCGTCCAGGCCGGCTTAGATGCGCCGTCCGGCAAGAACGCCCAGACAACGGAATTTATAATTGTAGATAAACCGGATTTGGTTCGCCAGATTGCCCAACTCCATCCAACCAATAAAGCGGTTCAGCAGGCACAGGCTTTTATCGCCTGCATCCTCGATAAAAACCCCACACCGATATTCGAGGGGATGTCGTTTCAACTCGAAGACTGTGCGGCGGCAACGGAAAATATG
>CAZVXR010000288.1:0-12107 GCA_964630865.1 uncultured Pirellulales bacterium
AAAAACCGATTGATAAAAACATCAAACTCGGCCAATCGGTCAGGGCATCCGCGCCAAAATCCATCGCATCCGGCAGGAGGCTCAAGATCAACACACCCCAGAAGCTGAATCGGGAACCGACGAAATAACTGCCCACAAAATACAATGCTATTGTGGCAATAAGTTTGCTCAAAAGCGAAATGGTTTGTGCTGAAATAATCCATCCCTGAAGTGAATCGGCGCCATAAAATAATCCTACCGCCTGATGCATCACATAGATTAGAAATGGATAGCCTGGGTGCTCACTTGCGCCGCGCACCGCATCGGTGATGTTGACGTCCATTTTCTGTGCGATTTCAATATACAGGACGCCATCCCTGGCAATCAGAACCATGGTGCTGACTAAATACATCCCGATAACAAGCGTTATCGCCGCCAGGATAGTGGTGTAAATTGCATGGCGGGCATCTGCCAGAGCATTGCTTTCTTGTGTGATTTCATCCACAGACATATTCTCGATAATGGCCGCTGTTACATATTTAGATTCACGGACTCGATATTATTCGACCCGACATAGTGAATTTAACCCGAACCCCCACAAATTTCAAAACAAAAAAACAGGCGGCTCTCGGTCATACAGTTCCACAATCGGACTGCACAACCAAAAACCGCCTGGTATGGTTCTATTAAATAGGTGTTAATTGCCTATTTTTACACCATCAATCCACGCTGCCCCACAAATGGTGCCAGTATTACTACTTGGAGAACTGTCAGAAACGGTCGTCCCATCGCCCTCATCAAACATCCAGTATCCCGACAAGCCCGTCTTTGTCTCTTCAAGACCGCTGATCATCTCTCGCTGTATCTGCTGCTGCGTACGGGCATAATTCCACACGCTTACATCCGATACCAAGCCGGGGAAAAGACCGTAATTCAGGTATTCTTTGTTGCCGCCAACCTGAATGCTCGAAAGCACACTGCTGCGAGGCGAGGTTAGCCCTGTACGAACCAAAACACCGTTCAGATAGATACTGGGCTGCTTGTTCGTATAAGTAACCGCAATATGATTCCAGCCGGTTCCTAAATTGCCTGAATAAACAGCTAACGCGGGCATATAACCTGGTCTTAACTCATAGACGGATATGCCATTGGTTCCAACAGATACTCCCATCCCGGCAACATCGGCATCCAAGGCACGAGTACAACCAAATAGATAACGCTGCCCCGATACGCCAGGATAGCCCGTTATACTTTCTTTATCAATCTCATGAGGCAATGTCGCCTTGACCCACGCAGACATCGTAAAGGTATTAGCCAACGCCGTGTAATTTAAATCCACCGTATCATCAACACCGTCAAACTGCAACGCATAGGCTTCTTCCGCTGATGCTTCTGAAAACGCCAGCGACAGCGTCTTTGACGACACTGCCCCTTGATAGGTCTTGGTTGTTACATCCAATTTCACCGAATCAAACACAACCTCTTCGCCTGCTGCCGAATCGATTCCTATCCCCAATCCCCTGCCATTGCCCGCATAATCCATCAGTTCCAATAAACTCGAGCTAAACGAAACCGTCGAGCCGCCTGCCAGAGTCATCGTGCAGGGCCGCGCAAAAACTTGCCAGATTGGCGACTGAACATCGTTAATCTGGCTTAATCTGCAAATAAAATTTCCGTTTTCATACGTTCCAGCCAACGGAACACCATACCCATTAAATACATTGCCGCCGCTGCTATCGGTTCCAAGAACAAAGCCTTTCGTGGTATTGTCTAAAAGATGGACGTAAAGAGGCGTATTTGCGGGAGACACATTTTCAATGGTCAAAACAGCTTCAGTAATCACACTGCCGGCGGGAATGACGATCTCATCATCCCCGATACCCCAAACGGCATATTCATTGGACTGGATCGTCTGAGCCGAAGCTGTCAGCGATGCAAAAGCCAATACCACTGTAAAAAGCCATTTTGTATTCATTGTTTGTTTCCTATGCTGCGGCACATTAAATTCAGCCGCTCAAAAACCACCCCATTAAAGATTTGTACTTACTGCCAAGTAAACTATAGGAAACAATCGAGGAGAAGACAAAATTAACGCAGACAAATGATAAAAAGTCCGATAAAATTATGATGAAAAACCGCCGACACCCAATAATTTGTCCTGCTTTGAAATCCATTTCAGTGTTTTTCTATCCTTAAAATTAGTTTTAAGTTTTAGGAACTCCGTTGACCAGAGTCTCAAGAATCAAATAAATACCAGTAAATCCCAGACCAAAAAAAATAACTGGGGATATTTTCCTTTTTTAAATACCCCCACGAGAGTTTTGATCGGGCAGACACACAGCTCCGCCCCGGCACCTACAAGCCTGCGGTTTGAAGGCTTCACCCCGAAGATGTCAGACAATAGATAACAAACGTAATATCCAAGTTTTCAGAAAACAGTTGAATTATTATCGGACAATAAGACCTGTTTTCTGAAATTTTCTTTGTTTTTTCGAGGCTTTATGCGGCTGCGGACTACCTATTAATAAGTGCTTATTGCAATATTATCATAAAAAACGCCTGCATTGCCGCAGGAATACATCGCAACCGACCCGGCATCAAAGCTGTCATCCTCCACAGAAAACACCTCTTGTCCATCCACTAATACTGTAATCAACGAACCGATAACCTTTATCGTAATATGATAATTCTGCATCTGTAAATATGGCACTGAATCCTCGGCCAAGACCGTAAAGACGCCGCCCATATTTTTAACTAACCTGCGATAGGAACGCTGCTTATCCCATGAAAAACGGTAGTAATTGGAGCCATCCTTAAATCGGAACATCACCCCAACTGCATCGTCATCGGCAGACCGCATATCAACATCGACCTGATAATCATCCAGAGCCGCCCCGCCATCATAGACCAAATAAGTCCCTTTTTTGCGAATATCGCTCGTTTGCTCGCTCGTAAAAATATTCGCACTCTGGGACAGTTCTCCATTGATGACTGCCCATTGCGAGGGACCATCTATCCCGCCCTCATCAACAACACTCAAACCAGACGGAAAATGATCCTGAAAAGGGTGTAGAATCGTTTCGGGACAGTCCAAAGAAAAAATCAGCGTCGAATCCGGAGCAGTCTGATTCAAGGACTTGAGCGTCATCTCCAGACGGATCGAGGACAGGGTCAGGGTGCTATCGAGTACATCGATCCCTATTCCAAATCCCCTGCCATTGCCCGCATAGTCCATCAATTCGAGAATCGCCGAGGATAACGTAATCGAAGATAAGTCCGGCAGCGTTATCGTGCAGGGATTGGCAAAAATCGACGCCATCGGGGACTGATAATTGTTAATTGTTTTTAATCTGCATACAAAATGACCCTTTTCATAGCTTCCTTGCAGAGGGAAACCATAAGACTCAAAATAATTACCCTGAAAACTATCGGAGCCGATAAAGAGCCCTTTGTTTGTATTATCCAAAAGATGGACATAGAATGTGTTATTTACAGTGGCGACATTCTCAAGGGTCAAAATCGCGTCAACGATAATCTTGCCCGAGGGAATCATTATCTCGTTATCACCAATACCCCATATCAGAAATTGATTCGCCCTGATTTTTTGAGCCGAAACCGCCGCCGACAGCAATGCCAGTCCGACTGCAAAAATATAGAGTCTCTTGCCTGTATAGAAAATCTTCATTGGATTTCATTCCTGTACAACCACAACCCATAGAATTCTGCTGCTTAAAAACCGCCCCATTAACAATCTACCCTGACTTGAATAGTCGAATAGTCAGCGCAATAAAATTCTTCCCGAAAAAACCTTGCCTTGCGTTGAATAATGCCAGAACTACTAATTTTCCCCCAAGCCATGTAGGTAATACTACCTATACGGCCTGTAAACGAGTAGGTTATACAAAAAAATTAAAAATGCCAGAGAAAAATCAAAAATATTAAAAAAATTAGATTTATTATAGGTCGTTACCGGTTTTTAGCGAAATAATGCGGTTTTTAGCGATGCATATCTTTTACTTTGTCCGATAACTACCTCTGGTTTTCCAGAATAACTTTTCGGTTATCGGACAAAATGCGGCTATCACGAGAAGACAAGCAGGCAGGAACGCAGTACGGCCAAGTTCACGACTTGACCGTGAAATGAGTCGTTACTCTCAAATAAGTTTACAAGACCAGCTTGTAGGTAATTTGGGATGTTCCTGCAGTTCCCTGGTAATTTCTCAGCGTCAGGACCAGCTTCATATAGCGAAATGTAAAATTCGCATTGCCGGGGTCAAGGCCTATACCGAACCCCCTGCTATTGCCGGCATAATCATTGAGCAACAGCGTTGACGAGGTAAGATTTACAGATGAAGCATCCGGCAAAATGAGCTTGCAGGGAGAGGAAAAAATCGACCAGATTGAAGACGTTAAATCATTGTTTTGGCTTAACTTACAAGTATAAGTGCCCCTATAGAGCGTGCCTTTGAGAGGAACGCCAAAACCCGCAAAATAATTCAGACCGCTGGAGTCAACCCCGGCATAAAACCCCTTATTGGTATCATCCAGCAAATGGATAGTAAAGCCGCTCGGTAAGCTGGAAGCTCCGACAATCGTTAAAACCGCCTCGGTAATCACGCTGCCGACGGGGATAACAATCTGATCTTCGCCAAGTCCCCATACCATAAATCGATCCGCGGCGATAGTTTGGGCAGTGAGGCTTCCGCAAAGAAACAAAAGAGTTGGAAAAATAACGAGACATGTCATCTTCATGGTCAATTTCCTATCTGCCCAATAAGAACAAAATGAACAGTCGTTACATTACGCCATCACTCGTTTGACCATGATGCCCACTAAACCATAGGATTCATTTGCAGGACAGGCAAATTGACTACAAGAAT
Source organism: uncultured Pirellulales bacterium (assembly GCA_964630865.1). GTDB lineage: Bacteria > Planctomycetota > Phycisphaerae > Sedimentisphaerales > Anaerohalosphaeraceae > Anaeroglomus. The sequence continues at coordinate 4,860 of CAZVXR010000288.1, forward strand.
ATAAGTATATTGCGATGCGGGAATAGAGCTTCTCTTATGTTGTCTAAAGGTCATACAAAGAAGTGGTGAATTTTACATTTGAAACCATGAAAATACGTCTTATTACATCAAAAAATGAGTTTTATGAGGTTGGCACGACGATTGCTTTAACTAAACCGTCTGATGTTGTGTCAATTTGGAGATATAATATGATTCAGGACAAAACAGTTATTAATTTATTAGAAAAGGCGATGACCGCAGAGGGACTGCGGCAGCAGGCTGTGGCCAGCAACATCGCAAATATGAACACGGAAGGATACCGTCGGGTTGATGTAAACTTCGAAAAGGCGCTGACCAAAGCGATGTCCAAAAATGAAAATCCATCGGGCGACGATGTAAAAATGGAGTTTTACGAAACAAAAAATTCGCCGTTGAACGAATTTGGCAACGACGTCAACATCGACAATGAAGTCGGAGAAATGGTGAAAAACTCACTGAAACACCAGACGTTTATGTCGCTATTGCGAAAAAAATATCAACAAATGGATAACGCATTAAAAATACAATAAAATCGCCGCGTAGCGTAATGTTCAGCGGAAAGGATTCCGACTATGAAAATTGACGGCAATATGTTCAACACCATCAACATCGCCAGCAGCGGTTTGCGCGCCTACAACCGCAAAATAGAGATGATTAGTTCAAACATTACAAATATACAGACCACCGATGCGGGCAATGGACAGCCCTACCGCCGTTTAGTCGCGGAATTTAAGGCGGCAGAAATCAAAGACGGCCTCGGCGGGGTCGAACTCGGCGACATCAAACAAGACCCCAGCGACTTTCAAATGATCCTCGATCCGGGACACCCCAATGCAGATGCCAATGGCTATGTCGCAATGCCGAATGTCAATCTGGCCCGAGAAATGATCGATTTAAACTTCGCCAGCAAGGCGTATCAAGCCAATGCGTCCATTCTTAAACGGTATCAGAAAATGATGGAAACCAGTCTGGAACTCTTGCGTTAAGGAATAACCCCTATGAGCGTACAATTTAATCCGAATATCCCGTCGCCGGCCATCCAAGGCCCGTTATCGCAGCCGACCGGAAAGCAGGATGCCGGCAAACAATCCAATTTCGGCGACGCCCTGCTCAACTCATTTCGTCAGGTCAATCAGGATCAGGCGGAATCGAACGCCTCGATTGTGGACCTGCTCAGCGGAAAACAGCAGGATATCAATTCCGTCGTCGCATCCATGGCCAAAGCGGATATGAGCTTTAAGCTGCTCGTCGGCGTCCGCAATAAATTAGTCGAAGCCTACAAAGAAACAATGCGAATGCAGGTGTAAAGTGAAAAACAAAAAACAAAGATTAAAAATCAAAATTAAGGATTCGGCCTGGGTCTGAGGCAGGGTTTTATAAATACCGTGGATTGTCAACTGTAAGGCACAACGAAATTGTTCGATAAATTAAATGCAATCTGGCAACGAATCGGACTTGTCCAGCGGGCGGTACTCGCTGCGGCGGTCATGGCCTGTATCATCACGGGCAGTTTGCTGACCAAGTGGGCGACCCAGCCGGAAATGCGCCTTCTTTACGGCAACTTAAGCCTTGAACAAGCCAGCCAGATTGTAGGCAAAATTCAGGAAAAGAATATCACCTGCACTCTCGGCGGCGGCGGAACCAGCGTCTTTGTCCCCTCGGAAAAAGTCTATGAACTGCGTGCGGCGATGGCCAAAGAGGGCATGGGACCGAAAGATGGAGAACCGGGGTATGAGCTGTTTGACAATGAAAAATTAGGCGTTAGCCCCCTGGTGCAAAAACTCAATTACAACCGTGCAATGCAGGGCGAATTAGCCAAAACCATTCAATTTTTCGATGGTATCGAATACGCACGGGTGCATATTGTCCGACCGGAACAGACGATGTTTACAGGCGAGGGGATGAAGGCCAGCGCCTCGGTGATGCTGAAACTGCGACCCGGCTGGCGACTTAACCAGGCGACTGCATCGGCAATTACCAACTTGGTATCCGGAGCGGTCGAAGGGCTTAAGTCGGAAAATGTAACCATCGCCGACAGTCAGGGAAACCTGCTGACAGGAACAGCGGCTGCCGATCCGATGGTGGCCGGAGCTAACACCTACAAAGATTACAAAACCGCCCTCGAACAGCAGATGATTGACCGGCTGACCAGGTCGCTGGAAATGGTCTTAGGACCCGGCAAAGCGACCGTACTGGCCAGCGCTATGGTAGATATGACCAGCACCTCCGAAGTTAAAACGGTCTATGAAAAGGGAATTCCAGAAGAGGAAACCATCGACGGAACCAGCAATATCAAACCAGAAACCCCCTCTGCCGATGGAAAAACCTCCGTACCCGGAGGAAATGAAAAAACAGAATCCACCACCAGCAAATACAAAGTACCGCAAACGGTAACCACACGGCAAACAACCCCGGGCATCATTCAAAGCTGGTCTATATCCATTATCACCGATTTATCCAAACCCCAGGAGCCGAAGGCTATCGACGAGAAAGCGGCCAAAGAGGACGCCGCAAAAACCGCCGCCGCACCCGCTGAATTGCTGATGTCGGTTGACGATGTGAAAGCCATTGTCCGAACCGCTATCGGGTCGGACCTATTGAAAGACGAGAACTTGACAGTGCGCCATGTACCATTTAACCATCCCGCCTTGCCTGTCATGGCAGATGCGGTCGGATTTGACAAATGGCAGCGCTATATTGAATTAGCACGGCAATCGTCCATGGGGATTTTGGCGCTCTGTGCATTGCTGGCATTGAAGATATTCACCGGAGCGAATAAGAAAGCTGCCGCAGCAGCTTCATCGGCTGCCGGCGCCAACTCGCTCGGAACGGCCGGAACTGCCCTGCTGGGCACAGGAACCGGAAACGATGCGGCCAATGCCATCCGCCAGCATATCGCCGGTCAACTGCGACAGAATCCAGAACTGGTTCGGCAACTCTTCGCCAGTTGGCTCACTGAGGAGCGGTAACCGATGGAACTGCGAGGGATACAAAAAGTCGCAATGCTGCTGACAGCGCTGGACCCGGCAACCGCCTCAGAACTGCTCAAGGGACAACCCCAGGAGGTCATTCACAAAGTCGCATTGGAATTGTCGCATCTGGACGCCAAAGGAATGACCGGACCGGAAAACGCGGCCGCCATCAGCAAAGAATTCATCGGTGAACTTCAAAAGCGAATCGGAGGAACCCTCCACGTCAAAAGCTTTGTCACCAATCTCCTGCAAAGCTCAGCCGGCAAGGATAAAATATCGGATATTCAATCGCGATTAAAAAAAGCGGCCATTGAAAGCGACCCTTTTATTGTCATCTCAAACGCTCCAGCCGAGCAGATCGCCTCGGCTGTCGGAGCAGAACCTCCGCAGGCTATCGCGATAGTTATCTCGGCGCTGCCTTCTAAGCTTGGAACCGAAGTTCTGACCAAACTGGATGAGCAATTGAGTGCACAGGTGATATGGCGAATGACCATGCCGATCGATGTTTCACCCAAAACACTGCATCGCGTCGGCGAAGTGGTTTGTAAACGAATTACGGAAATGAGTTCGGAACAGCAGTCGCCGGCGGCCAAAGACAGTACCGGAAAAGATACGCTGCGAAAACTGGCGCTGGTCCTGAGCGGACTGCATAAAGACCGCCGCGAGGCTCTATTGCAGCAGATTCAGGGACGCAACGATAATACCGCATTGATGATCAGATCGCTGATGATCACCTGGGAAGATATTCCAAAAATTGACGATAAATGTCTTCAGGGTCTGCTGCGAAAAATTGAAGCAGGCATCTTGGCCAAAGCCCTGCACGGAGCAGATGCGCTGGTAACCCAGAAGATTCGATCAAACATCTCGGAACGTTTATCGCAGATGATTGACGATGAATTGTCGCTGCTGGGAGAACCCAGAAAAAAAGATATCTTTGCGGCACGCGAAGAAGTCGCTAAACCGCTGCGCGAAGCCAATGAGGCCGAAGAACTTGTGTTCGTCGAGGAAGAATAGGTATGGCCGCGACGATTACACTCCAGATCGGCAAAACCATTGGCTCGATTCAGACGCTCGCCCCGGCGGAGGCTGCCCAAAAAGCGACCGCAGCAATCGATGCCAAAGAAATCGTCGGGCTAAAAAACAGGCTTGAATCGCTGTGCCAGACCGTCAATCTGGCGGCACGAGAAACGGAAATGTATGGGCAGCGTCTGTTCGCAGCTCATCGCGAACAGATCGTCCGTCTGGCGATACAGATCGCATCGCGTATTCTGGTTCGTGAAATTGAACAGGGACAATACCAGATCGAACGCATTCTGACCGAAGCGATCGCGACAACGCCCGGCGGTTCGATTTTAGAAATTCGGATCAACCCGGACGACCTGAAAACGTATGACGAACTCGTCAAAGCCGGTACGGCGGGAATCGAAGCCAACATAAAATTGACGGCAGACTGGTCGATTGGAAAAGCCGAATGCGTCGTTGTGACAACCGAAGGATTGGTCGAATGTACGATGCAGGAACACCTTCGACAAATCGATGCCGCACTGCAGGCGGCACAGCCATAAACTATGACCGATAAACAAACAACTTCTTCTTTTGTCGATTTCGAACCCCTGATGCAGGCGGTACGGCACGCTCCGCTGGCGGCACGCAAAGGGGCAGTTACCCATGTATCGGGACTGACCATCGAAAGCAGCGGCCCTTCGGTCGGACTGGGACAACTGTGCCAAATCCGACTTCAAAGCGGCGTTCATGTAGATGCCGAGGTGGTCGGCTTCCGCAAGGGCAATTTGGTCCTGCTGCCGCTGGATTCCATCGACGGCATTCGTCCGGGCGATATGGTTTCAGCGACAGATAAGCCCCGGATGATTTGCGTCGGCGATAAACTGATGGGGCGAGTGCTCAATGGACTGGGCAACCCCATCGACGGCAAGGGCCCCCTGGTCGGACAGTATCGGGCCATTCACAACACCAGTCCGGCGCCCATGCAGCGCGAGATGATCAGCGAACCGTTATCGCTGGGCATTCGTGCGATGGACGGCGTTCTAACCTGCGGCAAAGGACAGCGCATCGGCGTATTCGCCGGCAGCGGCGTCGGCAAAAGCGTCCTGCTCGGGGAATTCGCCAACAGCAGCGCCGCCGACGTCAATGTCGTAGCCCTGGTCGGCGAACGCGGACGCGAAGTACGCGAATACCTGGAAAAAGATCTGGGACCCGAAGGCCTGGCACGAAGCGTTGTCGTCGTCGCTACCTCCGACTCGGCGGCCATTCAGCGGGTCAAAGCGGCATTTGTCGCAGCGACCATTGCCGAGTATTTTCGTCAACAGGGAAAAGATGTCCTGTTTATGATGGACTCGTTGACGCGGCTGGCACAGGCACAGCGGGAAATCGGACTGGCTGCAGGCGAACCGCCGGCCACAAAAGGCTATTGTCCCAGCGTCTTTGCACTGCTCCCGAAATTGATCGAACGGCTCGGATGTGATGAACGCGGAAGCATTACGGGCATCCTGACGGTGCTGACCGAGGGCGACGATATGAACGACCCCGTTGCCGACAGCGCACGGTCGCTGCTGGATGGCCACATTGTGCTGTCGCGCAAGCTGGCGGATCGAGGCCATTACCCCGCAATCGACATCCTGCAGAGCGTCAGCCGTCTGATGAATACCGTCGTCAGCCCGGAACATCGTTACGCAGCCCAAAAATTGCGGGAAATATACGCAACCTACGCAGACGCCGAAGACCTGATCAGCATCGGAGCATTTTCCCCGGGCAGCAACCGCCGAATCGACGGAGCCATTGCCTTAATTGAGCACATTCAGCGGTTTTTGATTCAACCCGTGCGAAACCGCTCGGCATTTGAAGATACCGTCGACCAATTGCGGGGCATCGCGGCAGCCTGGGATCAACTGCTCAGTGAACCCAACGCAAAGCCAAATAATAAAGCTCAGCCGGTAAAGAAATAATTGAAAATTAAGAAATAAAGAATCTGTGAAATCTGTGGTTTCTTTTTTTTAAGAACGAAGAACAGTATGAAAAAATTCGTCTGGCGATTACAGCGACTATTGGACATCAAAACCCGTCAGGAGGAGTTGCTCCGAACGGAGCTGATTGCGCTAACCGAACAGGTGGCCGCGGTACGAGCCGAGATACTGATGCATAAAATCTCAATTCGCAGCAAACTGGCTCAGATGCGGACAATTGAAGCAGCCGAGCGACTGGAACAGCAGCGGCATTTTATGCAGTTCGCCCATGTGCTCGATGCGCGAATCAAAAGCCTCAACGAAAAAATGACGCAGCTCGAAGAACAGCGAAAAGAACTCATTCGCCGGCTTATGGACGTCCGCAAAGAACGTAAAAGCCTTGAAAAACTACGCGAAAAAGCCAGAACCGAATACCAGAAAGAATCGAATCAGATGGAACAGAAATCCACAGATGAAACCACCAGTACGGCATTTGCAAGAAAGCTGATCAGGCCGCAGGAACACGCGGCCTTAATGGAGCAATCAGTATGAAAAAAATGCATATTATTATCATCTCGGCGGCGGGCCTTTTGAGTTTTGCGGCGATGTTCGGAACGGGTTTATTTATCAAAAAAAGCCGTGCCCTAACGATGCCCGCTCAGCCAGCAGCCCATACCGAAGTTTCTCAAAAAGAACCCAACAAAGACTCCGGCGTTCTGGCCAGTTTGAATTCCGCTGCACTGACTGAGGAAATGGGAATGTCGGAAACACAGCTCAAAAGCCTCATCTTCGATATTCGCCAGAAAATGAAAGAATATGAAAATAATCAGAAACAGATAGACCAGGAAAAACAGCAGGTCGAAATCGCTCGACAAACCCTGCAGGATGAAGTCGAACGTCTTAATCAATTAAGAGAAAAGCTGAATCTGTCCCTGGCGACGCTCAAAGATAAAGAATCCACGCTTCAAAAAACTGTTCTCGAAATCGAGACGGTTGAAAAAGCCAATTTACAGCGAATCGCGGGAACCTACGACAAAATGGACCCGGCGCAGGCAGGAAAAATTTTAAGTACCATGGCAGCCAACAATCAAATGCAGGATGCCGTTAAAATTATGTACTATATGTCCGACCGCATCGCCGGAAAAGTACTCGGCGAAATCGGAACCAGCAATCCGGAAGCGGCGGCAGCCCTAAGCCTTCAGCTAAAACGAGTCAAAGAACAATAATCACCACGGCAAATTAGCTTAGACATACCAACTACAGTAACAATGAACCCCATTACAAGGGTGTAATTTTAT